>NZ_JBFAXI010000004.1:0-207228 GCF_040680735.1 Streptomyces sp. NPDC051987
GGTGTGTGGGGTGGGGCCCCCCCGGGGGGGGGGCGCGGGGAGTTCAACCCCAGGGGGGGGGCCTCCCCCACACACCCGGGGCCCCGGGGGAGCGGGGGCGGCTGTAGGGGCCGCCGGCTCTCCAGGGCGCCGGGCTCAGCCGAAGGCGAGCTTGCCGGTCCAGGTGCCGATCACCGTGCTGTAGCCGCCGAGCGCCGACTTGCCGCCGAAGTAGAGGCGCACGCTGCCGCTGCTCAGGTGGGCGTACAGGTCGGGGATCCCGTCGGCGTTGACGTCCGGGACGGCGAAGAAGCGGGGCACGTCGGTGCTGGACCAGCCGCCGGCCGCGTATTCGGCGTCGGAGCCGTCGGCACTCGACGCCGCGGTGGCGAGGGAGAGGACGTCGACGCCGGTGCCGGCCGTGTTGGCCTTGCCCTTGCGCAGGAGCAGCCGGCCGGAGTCCGAGCGGTAGAGCAGGTCCGGGATGCCGTCACCGCTGATGTCGGCGACCGAGACCAGGTCCCGGGTGGTCCAGGCGCTGCCGGTGTTCAGCAGGGTGGCACCGGCGAAGGAGCCGCCGGTGTAGCCGGTGAACGCCCAGTACTGGGTGCCGGAGGTCATGAACAGGTCCGGCTGGCCGTCTCCTGTCACGTCCCCGACGGCGAGGATCTGGTCGAAGGCGGAGGGGGCCGGGACGTTGACGCTCGCCCCGTTGTTGTCGGTGCCCTTGGCCGGCAGCAGGATCGGCAGACGGGCGCAGGTGTTGAACCCTCCGAAGCCGTCACCGGGGTAGACGTAGAGCCTGCCGTCGCCCATGCGGGCGATGAGGTCCTGGAGCCCGTCGCCCGGGTAGTAGTCGCCGGTGTGGGTGATCAGCGCACCCTTCCAACTGAGGTCGGCGGAGGTGCAGCCGTCGGTGTAGGCGGTGTTCTTGGTGACCTTGCCGTAGGACGGGTTCATTCCGACGTACAGGTCGCCGTCCTTGCCGGAGGGGTAGTTCCGCAGGGTGTAGGAGGGGGTGCCGTCGTCGTCCGTGGACTCGTTGATGGTCAGCAGGTCGGGTTTGTCGTCACCGGTGAGGTCGGCGGCGGACTCGTCCCGGTCACTGGGGCTGACGAAGATGCGGTAGGCGTTCGGCTCGGCCGACGCGTTGCCGGCGGCGTCCACGGCCTTGACGTACAGGACGGCGACACCCGCGAGCGGCGGGGTGACGGAGGCCACCGCGGTGTAGAAGTTGGTCTTGACCACGTCGCCCGATGCGGTGGTGCAACTGGTGCCGTCGCCCACGGTGGCGGTCTTGTCGTAGGTGGTGTTGTTCCAGCTGTAGACGTACTTCGTGGCCCGGTCCCAGGGGAGGTTCCAGAACGACATGCAGCCGGAGTGGCCGAAGGTGGCCTTGGACCACTGGTCCTCGCCGCTGTCGTTGTCGACGTCGGCCTCGTCGAAGTCGTCGGACGTGACGATCGGGGTCTTCGGGGCGACCGTGTCGATCTTGAAGTAGCACGTGTAGCTGGTGGCGGACGTGCCGCCGCTGCCGCCCGTGTCGTCCTTGACGTACACGTTCCAGGAGTACGTCCCGTCCTTGAGGACGTAGCCGCCGCTGCTGGTGGTGTTGTCGAACGTGTAGCTGGTCGTGCTCTTGCCGGAGGCGGACGCCTCACGGTTGTAGACCGTGCCGGTCCCCACGTTCTTCAGCGTCACGTGCATGACGTCGAGGTCGTCCTTGCCGTCCGGGTCGGAGGTGGCCGCGGAGAAGACGATCTGGTCGTTGCCGCCGATCGTCACGTAGGGCGAGCTGGTGGTGCACTTGCCGGGGCTCATCCTGAGCTTGGCCGGCCTGTTCGGTTTGGTGTTGAAGGTGACGTCGATGTTCGGGCCGGCGTTGTCGTTCGTGGCCTGGAACTTCTTCCACGCGTACTGGTCGTCCTCGTTCGAGGCCTGGATGCCCAGGGTCCAGTGGTTCAGGCTGTGGTCGGCCGCGTACTGGGCCGCGTCCTCGACGTCGAACTCCGTGTTCCCTGCCGCACAGCTCTTCTTGTAGCCCTTGGCGTACGACTTGGTGTCGAGGCGTGTCGTCCAGCCGGGCTGGTTGGACCAGCTGGTCTTCTTGTCGATGTCACCGGTCCGCCACACCTCGACGTCCTTCTTGGTGCAGGACCAGGAGTACGTCTCCTTCATGTTCAGGGTGGCCTTGGTGACGTCCGTGGTGCGCACCTTCTCCGGCCACTCCATGGTGAAGAAGGAGCGGCTGGTGCCGTAGGTGTCGGACTCGTAGCCGGCCCGCGCTTCGTTGGTGCCCTTGTTGAAGCCCCGGCCGTTGTAGAAGGTCGCGGTGTTCCAGCTGCCGCGCTTGTACACGGTGGTCCAGCTGCCCGCGTCCGTGTTGGTGGTCGGGTCGATGAAGACCGGGTACTTGGTGGTCGCCTTCGCCAGCAGTTGCCGGTCGGGCGTGATGGTGATGGTGCCGTCGTCGGCGAGCGTGGGATCGATGCGGGACGAGTGGGTGCCGGGCTGCGGACCGGCGAGACCGGGCAGCTCCCGGTCGATGGCAGTGGTGGAGGGGACGACGACCGCGTCCTCGTCGCCGGCCGGTTCGGTGGTCGCCGGGTCGGTGGCGGTTTCGGCGGACGCGCTGTCGCTCACGGCCGGGGAGGCGGCGGCGTCGCCATCGGTCTCCGTGGTGGCGGTCGGCTCGGGGGTGGCGTCGCCGAAGCCCGAGTCGCCCTTCTGGTCGTCCTCGATGGTGTGCCGGGCGGTGTCCGACGCGTCGTCGCCGGTGGTGGCACCCGGCTCGGCGGACGACGCCGGCGTGGTGCTCGGCGCCGGGTCGGGGTCGTCCGGGCCGCCGTCGGGGTGGGTGAGGTTGTCGGTGGCGGCTTCCTTGCCGGCCGAGTCCCACATGAGCAGGGTCGGGGTGGCCGCCACGTCGTTGCCGTCCGCGTCGTAGGCGTGGACGGAGCCGCTGCGGGAATCCAGCCTCATCGTCAGGCCGGGGGAGGAGAGGCCGTAGGAGATGGTCTTCAGCGCCGGATTGGCCGCTGCCTCGGCCGACTTGACGACCAGGACCTCGGAGAAACCGCCGTCGTTGGCGGCGACGACGAGGTCGACGCCGGGGAGCACCTCGCGGTAGAGCGCCTCGTTGCTCTCGACCTCGGGGGCGGGGAGCGAACCTGGCCAGGTGAGCTCGATGGTGTGACCGGCCGTCGTGAGGGTGACGAGCGTGCTGGTCGAGCCGTCGGCAGCGGTGTCGGCGCGGTAGGCGGCGGGGTGGACGTAAGAGGCCTGTTCGGCGCCCGAACCGGTGGACTTCGACGACCTGCTCCTCGTCCCGCCCGAGAACACCACCGGTGTGGTCGTGGCCGTCGTGGCCCAGTTCCCGTCGGCCGTGCGCCGCAGCGTCGGGTCGATCGCCCTCCACTCCCCGGCGACCTTGGTGCGCACCGGTGAGACGTGGATGCGGGTGGTGAGGGTGTGGTCCGGGTTGGCCCAGGTCGTGGTCTTCGCGGTGCGGGCGGTGACCACCTCGACGGGCTGTCCGGTGCGCTTCGCCAGAGCGCGGGCCTCGGTCTCGGTGCGAGGGTGCGGCTTCGCCTCGTGCCGCACGGTGTCGGGGTCGCCGTCGCGGTCGGGCAGCAGTACCCAGGCGGTGGCTGCCGCCACGATCAGCGCCAACAGCCCTGCGAGCAGCCGCGCGTGACGGTGGCTCAGTCTGCCTGGCCAAGAAGCGGAGGACACCGGACCGTTTCCCCTCTGACGGTGGCGACATGCGAACGGCCCTCCCTGGACGGCAGTTTGACGAGCTTTTACCGAGGCATGGGGAGGCCGTGTGGAGATCATGAACGGGAGGGGTGCGCGGAACAAGGCCCTTGGGGGCGCGAGGCGACGCCCGAGGCTGTCGCGGGGGTTTATTCCGGCCTTAACTGACGCCGATCTGTGCCCAGTTGAGCCTTCTTGTCATGTTACCGTCAGTGATCAATCCCACACGAAGTCGAACACTCTGGCGCACGGCTCGGCTGTTGATCAATAATCCCCGCTGTTTTCTCCTTACTTTCTCCATACCTTTTCGCGCGGCTGTTCTTACGTCTGACGGATTCATCCGCATCGCCGGACCGGGGCGCCTTCCCGGCCGTGCCCACCGGGGGGTTTCTTCGTGTTCGGTCGATCACGTCTGCGCTGGCACCGCGGGATCCGCCGCGCGATGGCGCCCGGCGGCGTTTTGCTGCTGTCCCTCGCCCTCTCCATAGGCGTGCTGGACAGCCAGGCCTTCGCCGAGCCGCCCCCGGACGACGATGTCGCCGCGATGGTGGACGTCCCGGCCACCGACCCGGTGGACGGTGCCGACCAGTCCCTGGACGGATACGCACGCCAGTACGCCATCGACGCGGCCGAGAACGACACCGACCCGCCGGACGGCAGCACCACCATCCCGGCCGCCGGACCCGACGGCACCGCCGACATCACCCCGGCGAAGCTGGCCGCCGCCGCCGACGGACTGATCCAGGTCGACGGCGGCGTCCCGGTGAAGATCGGCGCGGCGTCGGCCGACGCGGCCGAGCAGCCCACCGGCACCTGGTCGGTCAACGTGCTCAGTCAGGCCGACACCGCCGCGGCCGGCGTCAACGGGCTGCTGATGCAGATCACCACCAGTGACGACACACCGGCACCGGCCCGCGTCCAGATCGACTACACCGCCTTCAAGAACTATTTCGGCGCCCAGTGGTCCGACCGCCTCCAACTGGTCCGCTACCCCGAGTGCTTCCTCACCCAGCCGGACAACGAGGCGTGCGCCACCCCGGAGCCCCTCGACAACTCGGCCGACCTGCGGGCCGACGCGACGACCACGGACGCCGACGGCAACGAGACCACCGACCTGGGCGAGACCAAGGTCGGCGCGACCCTGGACCTGTCCACTCCCATGGCGGCCGACACCGCCACCGGCACGACCACCGCCGACGCCGTCGCGGCCCTGAGCAAGGGCAGCGTCCAGCCGGCGGTCTGGCACGGCGCGTCCGCCAGGGCGATGGCGGCAGCCGCCTCCGCCGGGGCGGGCGGGGTCCTCGGCACGACCGACACCGGCAGCGGTCCCGGCGGATCCTTCCGGGCGACGCCGCTCTCCTCGGCGGGCAGCTGGGCGGCCGGCTCGTCCTCAGGCGGCTTCTCCTACACCTACGGCATCGACACCCCGCCGGTCTCCGCCGGTCCGACCCCGGCCATCGCGTTCTCGTACAACTCCCAGGCGGTGGACGGCAAGACGTCCGCCGCCAACCCGCAGACCTCCTGGATCGGCGAGGGCTGGTCGTACGAACCCGGCCACATCGAGCGGTCGTACCGGGGCTGCGCCCAGGACCAGGACGGGGACGACGCCAACAACAAGGGCAAGAGCAAGAAGACGGGCGACCTCTGCTGGGCGTCGTCGAACGCGGTGATGACCCTCGGCGGCACCACCGTCGAGCTGGTCCGCAGCGACAGCACCGGCGAGTGGCACCCGAAGGCGGACGACGGCACCAGGGTCGAGCTCAAGACCGGCGCGGACAACGGCGACGGCGGCGGTGACGACGACAAGGGCGAGTACTGGATCGCCACCACCCGCGACGGCACCCAGTACTACTTCGGCCTGGACAAGGTCGGCCACGGCCACGCCGACACCGACTCGGTCTCCACCGTCCCGGTCTTCGGCAACGACCCGAAGGAACCGTGCCACGCGGCCGCATTCAAGGACTCCTCCTGCGACCAGGCCTGGGCATGGCAGCTCGACAAGGTCGTCGACCTGCACGGCAACGCCATGGTCATCACCTACGACCAGGAGGAGAACTACTACGCCAAGAACAAGTCGACGAAGCAGAACACCAAGTACGACCGCGCGTCCTACCCGCTGACCATCGAATACGGTCTGAACAAGGACGACCTGGGCGCGGTCCCGGCCGCCAAGGTCGAGTTCAGGACCGACCAGCGCTGCCTCAACGCGAACAACGGCAAGTGCGACCCGGACGACTTCACCAGCGACGATCCCGACAAGTACCGCGTCTGGTACGACACCCCGCGGACGTTCCTCTGCAAGTCGGCCACCGCCAAGCAGTGCCCGACCTTCCCGACCTTCTGGACCCGCAAACGCCTGGAGAAGGTCGTCACCTGGGCGCACCGGGACGGCACCGGCACCCTCTCCCCGATTGACGAGTGGACGCTGAGCCAGGCCTTCGACAAGGGCTGGTACCAGACCTCGCCGGGCATGTGGCTGTCCGGCATCCAGCACGGCGCCTATGACGCCGACACCACCGACCCGGACGACGCACCGGGCGCGGCGCTGCCCTCCGTCGTCTTCGACGGCACGGCGATGCCCAACCGGGTCCGCGACGGCGGTGGTGACGAGGAACTCACCTACCTCCACCCCCGGATCACCGGCATCACCGACGAGAACGGCAAGAAGACCGTCGTCGACTACAACAAGGGGTGCACGTCCGCGCCTGCGGACAGCGACATCGCCGACAACACGGCAGCCTGCTATCCGGTGCACTGGTCGGCCGACGACACCGTCGAGAACCCGCCGCTGGCCTGGTTCAACAAGTACACGGTCGCCCGCGTGACCGAGCAGGACACGGTCGTCAGCACGTCCGCCCTCGCTTCACCGGACCTCGTCACCACCTACACCTACGGGGGCGGCGGCTACTGGGCGAAGAGCGACGCGGAGTTCACCAAGCCCTCGCAGCGCACTCACAGCGACTGGCGGGGCTACGCCTACGTCACCACGCAGGTGGGCGACCCCGACGGTCCCGCCGCCACCCGCTCCAAGTCGACCGCGTACTACCTGCGCGGCTCCGGAAAGACCCTGAAGGACGACACCGGCGCCACCCTCAGCTCCGACGACGTCGACGAATACGCGGGCCAGGCCGCCGAGACCGTCACCTACCTGTCCTCCGAAGCCGCGGCGGCCGTACACAGCCGGGTGATCACGGTCCCCGGGGCCACCACGGAGACCGCCCGCCGCAAGCGCACCGACGACACCGACCTGGTCGCCCGCCGCTCCTACATCCGCCGCGTCGACGACCTCACCGCCTACGACGGCAAGTGGCGTGGCACCCGTACCACCACGACGGTCGACGACAACGGTCTGGCCAAGCTCAGCGAGGTCTCCACCGTCACCCTGTCGTCCCCCGGTGACACGACCCCGGCTATCGCCGGCACCACCTGCACCCTCACCACCTTCGCCAACGACGCGTCGGCCAACCTCTACGGTCTGCCCAAGCGGGTCCTGACCACGGCGACCGCCTGCGACGGCGTCACCACCGCGGCCACCGACAAGGTCGTCTCCGACGTCACCTCCGGCTACAACGCGGCCGGCGACGCGACCAGCGAGAAGACCCTCAACGGCGACGGCACCGCGAGTGTCACCAGTTCGCTCACCGAGTACGACACCTACGGCCGCGCCACCAAGGTCAGCGACGGCGCCAGCCCGGCCCACGAGACGAGGACGGCCTACAACCCGGGCAGCAGCCCGTACGTCGTCACCGGCACCACGGTCACCAACGCCAAGAGCCAGGCGACCA
This sequence comes from Streptomyces sp. NPDC051987, assembly GCF_040680735.1. Taxonomy (NCBI): domain Bacteria; kingdom Bacillati; phylum Actinomycetota; class Actinomycetes; order Kitasatosporales; family Streptomycetaceae; genus Streptomyces; species Streptomyces sp. NPDC051987. The sequence goes on from NZ_JBFAXI010000004.1 coordinate 7,521, forward strand.
TCATCACCCTCGATCCGGCCCGCGGTCTCACCCTCACCACCAAGGACCCCAACGGCAACATCACCCGTTACGCCTACGACCAGCTCGGCCGTCTGGTCACGGGCTGGCTCCCGGGTGACGACGACGCCCTGCCCTCGACGAGGATCAGCTACGCCCTCGGTGCCAAGACCCCCACCAGCGTCACCACCAGCACCCTGCGCGACAACGGCTCCTACAGCGACTCGGTCACCTTCTACGACGGCCTGATGCGCACCGTCCAGACCCAGTCGCCGGACGCAACCGGCCTCGGCCGCATCGTCACCTCGGTCCGCTACGACGACCACGGCAACGCTGCCCGCACGGACAACGGCTACTACGTCCTCGGCCTGCCGGCGAAGTCCTGGTACCTGCCGGCCAGCCAGCAGCCGATCCCCAACTCGACGAAGGCGACCTACGACGGCCTCGGCCGCCCGGTGAAGACGACCACCCTGCACCACAACGCCGAGTTCTCGTCCGCCACGAGCACCTACAGCGACACCGACGCCTCGGTCACCGTCGTCCCGCCCACCGGCGCCACCGCCACCAAGACGATCGGCGACGCCCTCGGCCGCGCGGTCAAGCAGATCACCTATACCAACGCCGACCGCTCGGCGAGCACGTACACCGAGACGACGTACGACCCCCTCGGCAACGTCACCCAGGTCAAGGACAAGTCCGGCCGTGTCTGGTCCTGGACCTACGACTCCCGCCACCGCGTCCTGACCAGCACCGACCCCGACTCCGGCACCAGCCGCACCTGGTACGACGACCAGGACCACGTCACCCAGACGAAGGACGCCACGGGCAAGGTCCTGCACTACGGCTACGACGCGCTCGGCCGCAGGCTGTCCATGACCGTGGGCTCGGCGAGCCTGCCCTCGGTGGAGTGGACGTACGACACGGAGGCCAACGGCATCGGCCTTCCGGCCACCTCCGTCCGCCACACCACCCCTGGCTCCGCCGCCGGTGACATCGTCACCGAGGCGACCGGCTACACGCAGCGGGGGCAGCTCACCGGCAAGACGGTCACGATCCCCGCGATCAGCGGCCAGACCAACAACGTCTCCGGCTCCTACCACTGGTCGTACACGTACACCCCCACCGGCAAGGTCCAGTCGACGACCCTGCCCGCGACCCCCGGCGGCATGACGACCGCCGAGAAGGTCATCACCCGCTACAACGCCCAGGACCTGCCGATCTCCACGTCCGGCTGGGACTGGTACACGACGGGCGCGATCTACAACCCGTACGGCCAGATCACCCGCTCCACGACGGGCAAGAACCCGTACCGGGTCTGGACGAGCGCCCTCTACGACGAACCCACCGGCCTGCTCCTGCACTCCTACGCGGCCACCCAGACGGCGAAGGGCCTGGTCTCGCAGACGGCCTACGCCTACGACCAGGCGGGCAACACCAGCCTGGTGGCGACGGGTTCGACCGCCGGGTCGACCACGACCTGGGACAACCAGTGCTTCACGTACGACGCGCGCGGCCAGCTGGTAGAGGCCTGGACGGGCGCGACGGCGAAGCAGTGCACGGACTCGTCGGGCACCACGTGGAAGGCCACGGACTCCTCGGCGACGGCCGCCGGCGGCGTGGGCGCCACCCCGTCGACCTCGACGATCGCGACGGGCACGGCGACGTACAGCTCCCTCGCGTACTGGCAGTCGTACCGCTACGACGACCTGGGCAACCGCACGACGGTCACGAACCACAGCACCCAGCGAACGGCGTCGGGTGACCTGAACACCGCCCTGGACGGCTCGACCTCGTACGCCTACGGCGACACCGGCCGGCCGGACACCCTGACCGGCTGGACGGAGAAGTCGGTCACGCCGGCGGACTCGGGGACCAAGACGGTCACCGAGGTGAACTCCGCGACCTACGACGACGCCGGGCGTACCGACACCCGCACGATCAACGGTGACTCGCAGTCGTTCGTGTACGACGGCGAAGGCCTGCTGACGTCCGTCTCCGGCTTCGGCGCGGGCAAGGGCGCGATCACCGGACCCGGCGGCCTGTGCCTGGACGACGCCGGCTCCCTCACGGCCGACGGCACCGCGATCCAGATCTACACCTGCAACGGCACCACCGCTCAGAAGTTCAGTGCCAACGGCGGCAAGCTCACGGTCCTGGGCAAGTGCGCCACGGCCGCGGGCACCGCGTCGGGTTCGGCGGTCACTCTCCAGACGTGCGTCCCGGACGCGACGGCGCAGTCCTTCGTGCTCCGCACGGACGGCACGTTCTACAACGCGGCGACCAAACTGTGCCTCAACGCCCCCGCCACCACCGTGGGCACCGACCTGACCCTGGCGGCCTGCACGGCGAGCGCGTCGACGCAGAAGTTCACGATCGCGGCGACCACGTCCTACCTCTACGACGCGGACGGCAACCGGATCGCGAAGACGACCGGCGGCTGGACGACCCTCTACCTCGGCGAGACCGAGGTGATGGGTTCCCAGACGACGACGGCCACCAAGGCGATGCGCAGCTACGCCCAGGCCGGCGCCCCGACGGTGGTCCGCTACACCTCAAGCGCCACCTCCGCCCACACCCTGGCCGCCCAGATCACCAACACCCAGGGCACGGGCACGGTCCAGATCAAACTGGCGTCCGGGATGGCGGTCTCCTCCCGGTCCTACGACGCGTGGGGCAACCTGCGCGGCGACCTGGCCGGCGTGGCGGCCTGGGCGGGCTCGCGGACGTACATCGGCGGGGACGACGAGTCGAGCACGGGCCTGATCCATCTGGGCGCGCGCGACTACGACCCGGTGACCGGCCGCTTCACGACCATCGACCCGGTCATCGACTTCTCCGACCTTCTCCAACTGGGCGGGTACGCCTACGCGGACAACAGCCCGGTGACCAAGGCGGACCCGAACGGCGAGTTCTGGGGCTTCTCCCAGATCGCCCACGCGGCGTGGAAGGCGACCAAGGTCGTCGCGCACGTGGCGTACGAGTACTCGGGCGTCGCGGACATCGTCAGCTGCGCCACCAACCCCTCCCTGGGCTCCTGCCTGATGGCGGCGGCGACGATCGTGATCACGGTCGCGACCTTCGGCGAGGGCGGCCTGGCCCTGGCCGCCGCGAGGGGCGCGATGCGCTTCGGCGGCGGGGTCCTGGCGCGGGGCGCGGAACAGGCGGCGGTGAAGACCGCGGAGAAGACGGTCGTCAACACGGCGGCGAAGGCGGTCGAGAAGAAGGTCGTGAAGACCGCCGAGGAGAAGGCGGCGAAGGCGGTCGAGAAGAAGACCGTCAAGTCGGCGGAGGAATCGGCGGCGAAGACGGCGGAGAAGGACGCGGGCAAGGCCGCCGAGAAGGAGGGTGACGCGGCCAAGGCCTCCGACGAGGGCCAGGACGCCGCCGAGTCCTCCGGCAAGTGCAACAGTTTCACCCCGGACACGAAGGTCCTTCTGGCCAACGGCAAGACGAAGGCCATCAAGGACCTGAAGCCCGGCGACAAGGTGAAGTCGACGGACCCGGTCCTGGGCGGCCTCGGCACCCAGACGGTCACGGCCACCATCAGGGGCCACGGCACCAAGCACCTGGTCCGCCTCACCCTGGCCAACGGCAAGTCCGTCACGGCGACGGACGGCCACCCGATCTGGCTCCCGAAGCTGCACCGCTGGGCCAAGGCGAAGGAACTCCGCCCGGCCGACTGGCTGCAGACGTCGGCCGGCACGTACATCCAGATCACGGCGGTACGGGCGTGGACCCAGACGGCGACGGTCAACAACCTCACTGTCTCCAGCACGCATACGTACTACGTTGAGGCTGGCGATACGCCAATCCTCGTCCACAACTGCAACACGGCATACAGCGAACTGGACGGCGCAGGGCGGGCGGGCCCCGCCTATGCCGAGGTTTCTCCACAGACGCTGGCCGACGCGGCCGCAGACAAGATCGGGAGCTCGGCGGGGCGCCGCTACAAGCCCGCCGGTTTCCAGGGAGACGCGGCCGGACATTCTCGCGGGCATCTGATCGCAAGGCAGTTCGGCGGAAGTGGCAGAGATCTGCGTAATCTTGTGACGCAAGGACAAGCGCAGAACAATGGAGCAATTTCCACATTCGAGGACATGATCGCTGATCATGTGAGAAACAGTGGGAATACGATCGTGATGAGCGTGACACCGGAATATGCGAATGGCGGTGTCATCCCGAGCCACGTCGTGATCGAAGCCGTTGACGACCTCGGATGGTCTGTCTTCGGGAGATTTGCGAACATCTAGAACCATGGAACGACGGATGACCGACCTGGAGGAACTGATCGCTCTCTGCCCCGTGCCGGACGGGCGATCCGCGTCGGCCTGGTCAGCATGCGATGAGACCGGGGAAGAGGTTGCGCTCCTTCCCCGGTGCCATCGAGCGATGATCTCGGCCTATGGTGTGGGATGCTTCGACGAGTTTCTCTGGGTGTACGGGGAGGGGATCGAGAACCCTTACCTCGACATCCGAAGCCGGACTGAGGTGGCTCAGTCTATTCTTCGGGCCCGTGCGCGTCCTCAGTTGGAGGCGTGCCTTTCGGAGTTCGGGGTGCGGCCCGATGAACTCATGCAGTGGGGAGGGACGGACAATGGTGACTCCCTTCTGTGGGTCCCCAGTGGGCCCCCGGATGACTGGCCAACGGTCATTCTGGAAGTGCGGCAGCGTTCTGTGATGCTGGTTCGTCGGCCGTCTGTCCGGATCGTTTTCGAACTTCTTACAGGCGCGTTGGTGACATCGATATTTCCTGACGACTTTCCCAGCCCGCATCCCGTCTTCAACCCTTCCCCCTGAACCGGCTTGACCTCAACAGCACCACCGCCCGTCGAACGCCAAGTCGCAGTTCCCGGTTCCGGTAGCTCAGGCCCTGCTGTTTCAGGTCGGCGTACGTGATGAGGCCGTCCGGGAACTCCTTCCGGTGAGCGCGGCCCACGCGAGAATGCACTCGACGGCAAACTTCGTGGCCTTGTCGCTGAGTTCCCCGGGTGGACGACCGTTCCGGGCGTCCCACTCCGTAGTGGCGCTCGCGTCCAGGACGAGGACTGGGGTGGTGTGTAGTGGTGTGATCATGCGACTGAAGATGTCGAGGAGCCGGGCCGGGTGGTGGCTTTTGGTCGAGGGGTCGGTCTGGGGCGAGTACGGAGCGCCAGTCGATGCCCTTGGTGGCGAAGAAAGGGTGGGGCAGCCTGATGCCGTGGGAGCTCAGTCCCGCGGCGCGAAGAGCAGGTTGCGGGTGTGCGGCGGCCGGGGTTCGTTCCAGGGCACCAGCGCGCCGTCGTGCTCGGCGATCCAGTGGACGTCGTAGCAGAGTGGATCGAACTCGGCGATGAGGTCGTCGAGGGCGGCGTCGACCAGGGCCTCCATCACCAGGGTCGGCCGGTCGCGCTTCAGCACCTGGCGGGCGCCGCGGAGCACCGACATCTCGTGGCCCTCCACGTCGATCTTGACGAGGTCCAGCCTGGTCTCGGCGAACACCTCGTCGAGGGTGAGCAGTTGGATGCGCTTCTGCTGGGCGTCAGGGGCGGCGCCGCCCTCCAGCGTCGAGCCGGTGGAGAGCAGGTTCCCTGAGAAACGGACGCTGATGTCCGCCCAGCCGGGTTCGCTGGAGACACCGGCCTGGTGGAGCTTGACGTTCTGCACGCCGTTGGAGCGGACGTTCACCGAGAGCCGGGCGTGGATCTGGTCGACCGGCTCGAAGGAGTGCACCTTCGCCTTCGGGTTGGCGTGCGCGGCGATCATCGAGAAGTAGCCGACGTGAGCGCCGACGTCAGCGATGGTCGAGCTCCGCGCGGCCAGCCGGGACCAGGTGGCGAGCGTGCCGGGCTCGTAGCCGAACGTCCCGTTCCACAGGGTGTCCATGGCCACCGCATCGTCGTTCACGCAGAACATCACGAACGGCGGACAGTACGGCGACTCGATCTCCACGTAGCCCCGGTAGGGGAACTTCTTGCGGTGCACGCGGATGATGTCCCCGGTGGCGACCGGCCTGACCGACGGTGCGTGGGCCAGCATGCGGGCGTTGGCGGCTTCGACCTCGGAAATACGCATTGGGTGATGGTAAAGCCGAGGTCAGAAAATGTCACAGGGTTTCGAAATGATCAGAAAGGGCAACGCACAGGTTTTTGTGGGTGGCATTTCTGGAGCTTGTTCATTTCGAATAACCTGGAATTAACCCGCTCTTTCGCTCGGGCTGTCTACCCCTCTGTGTCTTCGAAGAGTTCGGCCGTGGTGGTGGCCGTGGCGGCGCGGGTGAGCCAGGTGGTGAGGGTGTCGTGGTCGTCGCAGGTGGTGATGCGGTCGCGGGCTTCGTCGCTGACGTCGATGCCACGGCCGCTGAGGACGACGAGGAGGGCTTCGGAGAGGCCTTCGGAGAGGCCTTCGGCGCGCAGGGCCTGGGCCGTCTGGGACTGGAAGATGGAGAGGTCGACGGCCATGAGGTGCCTCCAAAGGTCCGCGGCGGGCGTCTTGCCCAGGCCTTGTTCGGTGAGCTCGATGTAGATGCTCGCGGTGTCTTCGTCGTCGGCCTGCAGGCCCTTCAGGGCGGCTGCCAGTGCCTTCAGTATGGCATCGGACTCAGGCGCGCGGCTGTGCAGCGCGGAGGACAGCACGGCGAGGGAGATGTCCTTGGCAGCCGCCTCCGGCGTGTCGATGACGGGCACGGTGTCCGGGCCCAGGACGAGCGGGCGCAGGGTGAGGGTGGGCCACTGCGGGGGACCGAAGCTGACCTGCCGCGCCGCCCAGGAGGCCGTGTTCCTGTCCTGGCAGACGACCAGCAGTACCGCCGGCATCTTGTACTTGGCGTAGAGATACGCCAGGTAGTAGGCCCAGCTGGCGGGCTTGTCGGCGTCCTGACCTCCCTGGGCCTCCACAGCGAGCAGGAAGCTGCCGTCCTTCACCGTGTCGAGGCGGAGGAGGGTGTCGACGCGGCGTTCCAGGGGGCGGTTCTCCGTCAGGTCCGTGGGAAACGGCGACGCCGAGACCGGATCGCCGAAGGAGACGCCGAGCGCCCTTACGGCTCGGGGGAAGAGCCCCGGATCCTGCTGGAAGATCCGGTGCATCGCTTCGTGCGGGGAGCTGACCATGAGGAGGGCTCGGGACCTCTCGGCGTAGGGATGGGCTGGTCATGCCGCTCTCGGTAGCGGCTGGTGGGTGCGGCATTCCCGGCAACGGCCGGGTTGCGCCGCGCGGAACGGGCGGTCGCAGCCGTCGCAGTCCTGGAAGGGGAGCGGACGCGGCGGGGCGGGCGGTGGTGGCGGTGGCAGGTACTCGGTGAGGCGGTGGGCCAGGAGGCCCGCCGGGTGGAGGAGCGGCTCGGCCGGGAGGCAGGACGTGAGGGCGCGGCGTACGGCTTCGGGCGAGGCGCCGCGCTCCAGCCAGGCGTCGATGGCCGGGGCGAGCCGTCGTACCTCGCGTTCGGGGAGGAGGAGGCGGGGGTCGTCGTGGTGAAGGCGGGAGAGGAGGGTGGTGGCCGTGCGCCGCGAGTCCGGCGCGGTGTCCGCGGGTTTCGGCAGAGGTGGCTTCGGCGGGTGTGGTGGTGGTGCTGCCGCGGGATGCGGCCGATCCGGGCGTGGTGCCGGTGCCGGTGCCGGTGCCGGTGGTGGTGCCGGTGTCGGTGGTGGCGGTGGTGGCGTAATCTCTCGTCCCTCCTCCACCCCCGTCGGCCGGTTGTACGACACCGTCCGTGAGACCACCCGGCCGTTCGGCAGCCGCTCGCGCGTCCGGGACAGGTAACGCTGTGCTTCCAGTTCACGCAGTGCCGCCGCGATCCGCACCTCGCCCTCCGGGAAACGCCCGGTCAGCGACTTGATGTCCACGCGGGCGCCGGTCGGCAGCGATTGGATGTGGCCGGCGAGGCCGATCGCGGTGAGGGAGAGTTCGCGGTGCTGGAGAAGGCGGTTGTCGACCACCTTGTACCGCGTGGTGAGCCGGACGTTGACGTGGGTCACCCCGTACGAGGGGTTCGACCCGGGAACGGCTGACCGGGCGCGCTAGTGTGCTCTGCATCCATCGGGAAGGTCTTGCTTCCTAGGTGGTCAGGCCCTCGATCGGGATCGCTACTCCCGGCCGGGGGCCGTCGTATGTGCGGGGGGTGGCCGTCTGCGTGCTCGCTCGGTCACCCGGTGTTGTCGCGGCGAGCATATGCCGGGCAACCGGCACCGAATCCAGCCCAGTTGGCCATGTTCACTCCGGAGGGTGACGGGCAGCGGCGGGGAGGCGGGTGAGGTTGGGGAGGGGGATTTTCCCCGGGTTTTTTAACTACTTGGCGGCGGGCGTCACCGTCTCGCGGCGGACCGCGTGACGGTCAGTTCGGTCCGGACGGTCTTGCGGGGGCGGGGTCCGAGGGAGACGCCCCAGCGGTCGGCGAGGGCCTCGACGATCACCAGTCCGCGGCCGTTCTCGTCTTCCCGGAGGGGAGTCGCAGGCGGGGGCGGCGCTCCTCGCAGGTGTCCGTCACCTCGATGCGGACTGTGTTCCGGACGACGTACATCGACAGCCGGAAACCACGGCCCGCCGTCCGCCCGTGCGTCGCCGCGTTGGCCGCCAGTTCCGCGACGACGTGCGCCGCGTCCTCCGACGGCAGCCCCCACGACCGCAGTTGCTCGGTTGCGGATCGGGCAGGAGAGGGAGGTGGAGGGGGGTGGAGCTCCAGCTCTACGACCCGCTCCACATCCATGGGTTGCTGCAGACACCCGAATACGCGCGCGGGCTGCTCCGGATGCGTCGCCCGGCATACAGCGGGGACGAGGTGGAGCGGTTCATCGCCGCGCGCGTGGCCCGCAAGGCCGTCTTCGAGCGGGACCCGGCGCCCGAACTCAGTTTCGTTCTGGAGGAGTGGACGCTCCGGCGTCCGCTCGGCGGGCGGCCGGTGCTCCGTCAGCAGCTGGAACACCTGTTGGGGGTCGCGGAGTTGCGGAACGTCGAGCTTCAGGTGATGCCGATGGACCGTGAGGAGCACGCGGGGGTCGACGGCGGAATCGAGGTGCTGAAGTCCGAGGACGGCTCGGCGGTGGGGCGTTCGCCCGCGGTGGCCAGCGGCCGACCCCGGGCCCAGTCCGCGAGCTCGGCGACCCTGCCCAGGCAGGCCTCGCCGTCATGGGCGTCCTTCATCATGGCGCGCTGCATGTCGATGATGAGCAGTGCTGTGTCCGGCATGAGATGAGCCCGTCCGCGCGGTACGCGGACTACTCCGCCTTTTTCCCGCCACCACCCTGTTGCTGCGGCTGACCCTCCGGCCGGACCGCGTCCTTCGCCTTCTTCGCGAGGTCGTCGTCCAGCTTCTTGAACTCGCGGACCACGGTGTCGGACATGTCGGCGAGGGAGTCGATCTGCTTGGTGATGTCCTCGCGGCCGTCGTGCCAGTTGGACTCGAAGTCGTCGAGGGCGTCGTAGACGGTGCTGCTGCCGACGTCGTCCTGGTAGGACTCGAACATCTTCTTGGTGTGGTTGAGGCGTTCCTTGATGGAGCGCAGCTTGCGGCCGTAGTCCTCAAGCTCGCTCAGCGGTATGGCGAGATCGCTCTTGCCGTTGCCCACGTGACCGTCCCCCGTTCGCGCGTCTCGTAGTCTGGGCCGCACCGTATATCAGATCATCGGGGGAGGGGTTGCGTACGCCATGGCTCGCTACATGGAGACGCTCACCATCGAGCGCGGCGGATTCCGGATCAAGGTGCCCGAGTCGTGGTGGGAGTTCGACGTACGGCCGGAGTCCCGGGACGACTCGATCCGGCGGATGGTGAACGAGCGCGTCGCCCAGTACCCGGAACTGGCGCAGTACCGCGACACGTACGTCGCGTTCCTCCGCAAGTCCGCGGCGGACGCCTGGAAGTCGGGCGCGATGTACTGCGGCTGCATGGCGGAGAGCTTCGGCGGGGACACCCCGATCACGGGCTCGGTCACGGTGTCGCTGGTCGGCGGCCGTACCCGCGAGGGCGCGCCGCTCTCCAACGACCCCGCCGCCATCGCCGCCCGGCTCGCCCCCAAGGAGGCCCACCGGGAGGGCGACTCCTGGCGCAAGGTGACGACCGTCGACATCCCCGGCGTCGGCCCCGCCGCCCGCACCTACGGCATCGAGGACATCCCGATCCCCGAGGACAGCCTGGGCCGCACCATCCGCGCCGTCCTGATGCAGACATTCATCCCGGTCCCCGGCCAGGAGGGCAAGGTCGCCCTGGTGGCCGGCAGCAGCCAGGTCCTCGACCTCGCCGACTCGTTCTTCGACATCTTCGACGCGATCACGTCGACGTTCCGGTTCGCGGACTGAGCCTTTGCGGTGGGGGACCGGTGCCGATCGACGACACGCTCACCTTCGTGCCGTTCCGGGACCCTGCCACCGTGGCTCAAGCGCCGGTGGGTGTACGTGACGGTGCGGGACAAGCTGGAGTACTGGTGGCTGCGGTGCACGGCTGCGGTCGAGGACAACCGGCGGATCCTGCGTGGACGCCGCCTTCGCTGAACACTTCGGCTGAGCCGAGAGGATGCTCACGTGCCTTCGAAAACCCGTGACGAACTCATCCGGCTGGTGCAGCAGATCATGGACGCAGGCCTCCCCGAGCGGGAACACGATGCGCTGCTGGAGAGGCTGAAGCAGAGTGTCTTGCATCCCCGGGTAAGCGACTTGATCTACTACTCGGACCCGGAACTCACGGCCGAGGAAGTGGTGGACCAGGCTCTGGCCTACCGCCCGATCGCGTTGTGAGCCCGGCCCGCTGGGCTTCACCTCGAACGGCCGTTCCTTGTAAGTTCGCGTGTGCACAGGTTTGTTGACGGGGCGTACGCGACGGGGGTTGCGGGATCATGGCGGGTTATCGACCGGCGGACTGGCATCCACTCGACCTGGACAGGGACCCGACCCCCGGTGATCCGCAGCGCGTGCGCACCCTCGCCGCGCAGCTGCATTCCTTCGCCGACGACGTCTCCGACGCGCTGCGCCTGGTCAAGGGGATGGCCGGTGAGGACACGCTCCTGCAGTGGGCCGGCAAGTCGGCGGAGGTGTTCAAGGAGCAGTTCAAGGACGTCCCGAAGAACCTGAAGAAACTGAAGAAGTCCTACGAGATGTGCGGCGACGCCCTCGCGGACTACTGGCCGAAGCTGGAGCGGGCGCAGGCGCTGGCGGACAAGGCCCTCTCTAGGGCGAAGGAGGCCCAGTCGGACCTGTCCTCGGCCAAGTCCCGCCTGTCGTCGGCTGATTCGTGGGTGACCCGGGCGACGAAGGAAGCGGACAAGTACAAGGACGATCCCACCGGCAGCAAGTCGGACGGTGACAAGCCGGACGAGGGGAAGGTGCGGGCGGCCGCCCGGGACGTGCAGAGCGCGAAGTCCGCGCACAGCAAGGCGCAGTCGGACGTCACCGGCGCGCAGAGTGCGCTGGACGCGGCGAAGAAGATGGCCGAGGACGCGCGGAAGATGCGTGACGACGCGGCGGGTGAGGCGAAGCGGAAGATCGACGAGGCCTCCGACGCCGGGATCCCGAACCGGCACTGGTGGCAGGACGTCGGGCACTGGTTCGAGGACAACTGGGACACCATCGTCACCGTCTGCAAGGTCGTCGTCGCCGTCGTCGGGATCATCGCGATGATCATCGGTGGGCCGATCCTCGGGGCGATCGTGCTGGTCGCGGCCCTCGTGGTGCTTGCGGACACGCTCTACAAATACTCCAAGGGGCAGGCGTCCCTATGGGATGTGGCGTTTGCGGCCATGGACTGCATACCCGGCGGCAAGGGCATCACCTCCCTCGGGAAACTCGCCAAGGGCGTTAAGGAGATGAAGTTCCTCAAGGGCGGCCTCAAGGCCATGAGCAGAGGACTCGGCAAGGACCTGCGCAAGGGAGCCGAGGACGTCCTTGAGAAGAGCAAACCAGGCAAGGGGAGGTGCAAGAACGGCGACCCCGTCGACATGGTCTCCGGCGAGATGCTCATCGAGCAGACCGACGTGGGTCTGCCTGGTGTGCTTCCCGTCATTCTTCGCCGGACGCACCTGTCCACCTACCACTGGGGCAATTGGTTCGGCGAGTCATGGGCCTCCACCCTCGACGAGCGGCTGGAAGTGGACGAGGACGGAGTGCTGTTCGCCACCGAGGACGGAATGATCCTCTGCTATCCGGTTCCGGATGCCGAGGGCTCGGCGCTGCCGGTGGCGGGGCCTCGCTGGCCCCTGACCTCGGACGACGAACATCCTGGAGAGCTTCGGGTCACCGACCCCAAGACGGGGATCACCCGACACTTCTCCCCCTCGGCGAGCGGGAGTCAGAACGAATCGGCGTTCACCCTGCCGCTGGCCGCGATATCGGACCGCAACGGCAACCGCGTCCACTTCGACCGTGCTCCCGACGGCGCGCCCGTGGCGGTACGGCACTCCGGCGGCTACCACCTCGACGTCGACACCCGTGGCGGCCGCGTAGCCGGGCTCAGGCTGCGCAACCCCGCCGACGGGCCCGCGGGAACCACGATGCTGCGGTTCGGCTACGACGGGGCCGGGGACCTCACGGAGATCCACGACTCCACCGGAGTGCCGTACACCTTCACCTACGACCTCGCCGGAAGGATCGAGTCCCGGACCGACCGGAACGGCTCCTGGTACCGCTACAGCTACGACGACCACGACCGTGTCGTCCGAGGCGAGGGCGCGGACGGCGTGCTCGACTGCACCATCGAGTACGACTCGGAGGCCCGTGCCACCCGGTACACCGACTCCCTCGGTCGTACCACCGTCTACCGGCACAACGAGCGACTGCAACTCATCTCCACCACCGATCCGCTCGGCGCGACCGTACACAACGAGTGGGACGAGTCGGACCGGCTGGTGAGCCGCACCGACGCCCTGGGAAACACCTTCGGCTACGCCTATGACACCGTCGGCAACATCACGACGATCACGCGCCCCGACGGCACGTCCGCGTCCGCCGCCTACAACGACCTCCACCTGCCGGTCTCCGTGACCGAAGAGAACGGTGTCGCGTGGCAGCACGGCTACGACGAACGGGGAAACCGGACCGTCACCCGCGACCCGCTCGGCGCCGAAACCCGCTACTCCTACGACGCGACCGGGTTCCTGACAGAGGTCACCGACGCCCTGGGAAACCGGCACACCGCTGTCGGGAACGCCGTGGGGCTGCCGGTCCGGCTCACCAACCCGCTCGGCAGCGTCTCAACGGCCGAGTACGACGCTTTCGGCCGGACGACGGCTCTCACCGGTGCGCTGGGGCAGGTCACCCGGTTCGGATGGACCGTCGAGGGGCGGCTCTCCTGGCGGCAGACCGGTGACGCACCCGCGGAACGCTTCGAGTGGGACCCTGCCGGAAACCTCGTGCGATACACCGACGAGGCCGGCAACACCAGCTCCTACACGCCCACACACTTCCAGCTCGCCGCCGCCCGGACCCGCCCCGACGGCTCGCGGTACACGTTCACCTATGACACCGAGCTGAACCTGGTCCAGGTGACCAATCCCCAGGGTGCCACCTGGGACTACACCTACGACGCGGTGAACCGGGTGATCGCGGAGACCGACTTCAACGGGCGCACGCTCAGCTATGAGGTGAACGCCATGGGAGGGCTCACGGCGGCCACCAACGGCGCCGGCGAGACCGTCTCCTTCGGCAGGGACGCCCTGGGCCGCACGACTTCCTTCCGGCACGACGACCAGACCACGGTGCTCCGGTACGACAGACAGGGGCAACTGGTCGAACAGACCGGGCCCGAGGTCAGGGTCGTCCGCGCCTACGACCCCGTCGGCAGGCTCGTCTCGGAGAGCGTCGACGGCCGTACCACGACCTTCCGCTACGACGCACTCGGCCGCCGGGTCGAGCGTCGGACGCCTTCCGGGATCGTGTCCACGTGGACCTACGACGCGGCGGGGCGTCCCGACGGCCTGGAGGCCGCGGGCCACCGCATCGGTTTCCGGTTCGACGCCGCAGGACGGGAGACAGCCCGCAGCCTGGGCCCCGAGATCACGCTCGGCCAGTCCTGGGACGAGGCCAACCGGCTCACGTCCCAGACGCTCTCCCGGCATCCGGAGGGCGCGGAGACGCTGCTCCAGCACCGCAGCTACGCCTACCGCGCCGACGGCTACCTGACAGAGCTGAGCGAACTGACCAGCGGCACGCGGCGATTCGACCTCGACGCCGGCGGACGCGTCACCGCCGTCCACGCGCGCGACTGGACGGAGAGCTACGCCTACGACGACCTCGGGAATCTGGTCCAGGCGTCGACACCGGTGACCGGCGCAGACGACAGGGACCGGGACTTCACGGGAACCCTGATCCGCCGAAGTGGCCGAACCAGCTACGAACGGGACTCCGACGGACGCATTGTCCGGTCGGTACGCCGACTGCTCAACGGGCAGAAGCGCGTGCACACGTTCGCCTGGAACAGCCAGAGCCAGCTCGTCGGCACCGTGACGCCGGAGGGCACGCACTGGCGCTACCTCTACGACGCGGAGGGCCGCAGAGTGGCGAAGCAGTGTTTCGCCGCGGACGGCACCGTCGCCGAGGAGACGCGCTTCACCTGGGACGGAGCACGGATCGCCGAACAGGTCACGACGAGCGGCCGGGTGACCTCGTGGGACTACGCCCCGGGCACCCACCTGCCGCTGACCCAGATCGACCACCGGCCGGATCGTGCCGACGAGGACACCCGCTTCCACGCGGTGATCACCGATCTGTCGGGAGCGCCCGCCGAACTCGTCTCACCCGACGGTGAGCTGGCCTGGAAGCGCCTCACCACGCTGTGGGGCCTGCCGATGGGGGTACAGTCCGGCGGTTCGGCGACATCCGCGGACGCGGTCGCCTGCCCCCTGCGCTTTCCCGGCCAGTACGCCGACGCCGAGACCGGATGGCACTACAACCGCCACCGTCACTACGACCCGGAGACCGGGCACTACACGACTCCCGATCCACTCGGGCTGCTGCCCGCCGCAAACGACACCGCCTATGTGTCCAACCCCTACCGGTGGATCGACCCGCTCGGCCTGTACCGGGACGAGGACAACGGTCAGTACGCGCGCGACCCCGACGCGCCGGAGACGGCCCACAACAGGAAGAGTGAGTACCCATCCAGTTACCGGGAGTCGACACACGACGAGATGGCCAAGAACTGGACGCTGGAGGGCGTGGACCAGGACGCGCGGCCGGTCGACGCACGGGGCAACAAGATCCCGCGGGAGGATCTCACCTGGTTCGACTCCAAGGGTGACATCATCTGGGACCCGAAGAACCCCGGTTCGAAACCGTTCCATGAGACGGTCACGTACGAGCACACACAGCCCGTCGTGGATCACTGGAACAGCACCGGCTACGACACCGGCCGGGCCACCCGGAACGACTTCTACAACGACGCCAGCAAGATGGAAGCGATGGAGAAGAGCAAGAACTCCCGCGGCGGGGCGCTGATGGACGCGCGCTACCGACAGGACACGGGCGACAACTACTCCTGCCGCTGAAGACCGGGCCCGACGGCCCGCAACCGACCCCGGACCCCCCGGAAGGAACCATGGATCTGCAGTCCACCGTCACCGCGTTCCCGCGGGCCACGCCGATCGACGGCCTGGAACGCGCCTGGACGTGGCGGCTGAACCCGGTGCTGAACTTCGCGGGGGCGCTGACCGGCGACGGCACCCGGCTTCTCCAGATGAACCAGGTCCGCCGGCACGACGACGTGCTGGCGGCCGCGGTGCTTGCCTTCGCCCGCGCGCACGAGTCGGAGCTGATCGCGGAGGGGCGCTTCCTGACCTTCGTCGGCGGCTTCGAAGCGCCCGGGTACGCCTTCGACGCCGTCGCGGCCACCGTTCCCGAGGTGCACGGTCACCACCGGGTCCAGAACCCCGACCTCACGCCCGTGACCACCATCGTCTTTCCCGCGTACCGGTGCGAGTTCTCCGGGCGGGAGACGCTGGAGGAGGCGGAGGCCAGGTATCACAAGATGCTGCCCACCGCGGACATCGGCCGTGGACCCCTGCCGTTCCTGAAGATGCGCTTCGACAACCCGCGTACCGGGGGAGGCAGCAACAATCCGGGGCGTGCCCTGGCCCGGCCCGAGGTCCTGTTGGCCGAGATCCCGGAGCTGAGGGACGCGCCCGGCGGGTTCGTGGAGTACGAGAACCACACCGGTGAGGTACGGCGCGTGCAGTGGGACCGCGACGGCACGTGGGTGCTCTCGGACGCGTCCGGGAGCCGGGAGCTGGGACTCGACGAGGCCCTGCCCCTGGTGGAGGAGAGCCTGCGCTGATCGTCAGTCCCGAGCGGCCGGATCCGGACGCCTGCGTCGAGGAGCTGTACGACGCAGCGGTGGCGGAACTCCCGACGGTTGTCTCGCAGCTGACATCCGGAGTCCTCGGACCCCGGCTCCAGGAGTCGGACCGGGATGTGACAGGGGGCGAGGAGTTCATCGATCACCGGGCGTGGATCGTCGCGGACAAGGTCGTTCTGACCGGGGTCAAGCACGATGACACCGATGCGCCTGTACAGCTCGTGGTCGTACTGCGCTAGGACACTCCGGATGCCGACGGCGAGGACGACGAGGACGACGACTGGTCGTGACGGGCCCTGCCCGGCTGCGTCCGACGCGGAGCGTCAGCGCAGGGTCGGCACCCCGCCTCCTTCGGTCCGGGTCAGCGTGACTCCGGTGAGACCGCGCAGTCGGCGTTCGGCGAGGGCCGCGAGGTGGTCGGCGGTCGGTGGGGCGGAGCCCAGGCCGATGGCGTAGCGGAGCGGGTTCGTGGTGAAGGGGCGGGGCCAGGCGTGGCAGTCGGGGACCGACGTGGAGAGGTCGGTGAGGAGGGCTCGCATCCTGCCCCGCACCCGGCCCTCGTCCGCGTCCGGGCCCACCGTCAGGACCGCCCAGGCCGCGTGGCGGCGGTGCAGCGGGGGCGGGGCGAGGAGTTCGGCCCGGGGGTAGGGGTCCGTGGTTCCTTCCAGCAACTCCCAGGCGCGGAACAGCTCCTGGGCCAGCAGGTCACGCATGCCCGCCGTCACCTGGTCGGTGCAGGGGCGCACGGGGGCGGAGGGTGTCATGACGGTGAGGGGGAGGAGGGGCTGGGTTCGGGCGGTTGTCCTGCCTACCGGTTCCCGCCAGTCCCAGGCCGCCCAGGTCGCGAAGAAGTGGCGTAGGAGATCGCCCGGCGCGAGGTCGCCGGCCTCGGCTGTGGTGCGGGCCGCCAGGACGGACCAGGCCAGGCCCGGCAGGCCCCCGAACGGCGCCGAGTCCAGGCCCCGGGCCCTCGCCCAGGCCTTGACCTGCGTGGCCAGCCGCGCGAAGGCGGCCGCACGCCCGTCCACCGAGGCCAGCACCGCGTCGGCGTCGCTCACCGCGCTGAGCGCGAGCGCGGCCGCCTCGCCCAGCTCGGTCCGGCGGGAGACCGCCTGAGCGGGGTCCGCCGAGCCCGTGGCGACCACGACCAGGTCCACGTCCAGCCCCCCGATCCGCAACCGCAGACCGGGTACGCGGGCCCCGACCACCTCGCGCACGTCCGTCGTCTCGGGGAGAGCGGCGGCCAACCGCGCCCGTACGGCGGGGAGTCCGGCCGTGCCGGGCAGTGCCGCCACCAGGTCCAGGTCCGCGCCGGGCAGCGCGCAGCCCATCCGCCGGGAGCCGACGACGTGGACGATGCCGTCGGAGAACGCCTTCTCGATGCGGTGGGTGGTCTCCTCGGCCACCCGTGCCAGGTCCTGGGCCCCGTCCCGCGGCATGTCCCGCGCCTCGTCCTCCGCGACCTCCTCCGCGGCCTCCTCCGTCCACCGCACCTCGCCCGTGCCCAGCGTCACCGTGGCCCGCACCCGCATCGGCTCGTCCCCGCGCCGCGAGAGGAGGGCCAGCTCGCCGACCCTGACCGGCATCGGGGCGAGCCGGGCCGCGCAGGCGTCGGCGAGGGTGTTCGGGTCGGTGGTGCGGCCCAGGCTCAGGTGCGGTGTGAAGCCGGGGTGGCGGCCGCCGCAGCGGGGGAAGTGGCGCAGCAGTGTGCGGTGCAGATCGGCCCAGGGCTCCTCACCCGCGGCCGCGGGGTCGAGCCAGACGGTGGCGTCGTCCCGGTGGCCGAACCACTGCACCCCCTCCAGCCGGGCGTCGAAGGGCGCGGTGGCGGCCGTCGCGAGCACCGCCGCCGCCCGCTCGAAGGCGTGTTCCGGGACGAATCCGAAGAGCAGGTTCACATGCGGGGGCCAGCGGCGGATCTGCGGGTCGTGGTCCCGGCGGATCTCCTGCAGCGGGGCCCACAGGTCCTCGGGCGGGAGCCACGCCAGCGCCGTGCGGGGCGTCGGTCCCTCGGCGAGGGACTCCAGGGCGGCCGCCCCGGGAGCGGCCGGCGTGAGCTCGGCCAGGACACCGTAGTGGTCGGAGAGGTACGTTCCCTCCGCCGACGGCGCGTCACCGCGGAGTTCGGCGTGCCCTGCGCGCAGCCCCTCCCCGCGCAGCAGCACCCGGTCCAGCCGCGAGGCCCGGCCCGTCAGCGACGAGACCGCGGCCAGCGGATTGCAGACCGGGTCGAAGGTCGGGGTGGTGTCGTCGGCGCCGTGCACCTCGCTCCACGCGTCCCGCAGGCCCAGCGTCACCTGCGGTGTGCGGCCGCCGTCGTTGAAGTCGCCCAGCAGGACCAGGTCGGCGTCCACGCCCGCGAGCCCCTCGGCGATCCGGGTGAGTTCCGCCGTGCGCCGGTCGGCGCCGTTCTCCGAGTGGTCGCTGCTCAGATGGGTCGCCGCGACGACCACGGGCCGTCCGCCCGCTTCCACGACGAGGGCGGTCAGCGCCTTGTGCGGGGCGAGTTCGTGGTGCGCGGCCTCGATGACGGGGAGCCGGCTCAGGAGCAGCAGGCCGCACGTGTCGACGTCGCGCCCGCGCGGGTCCGTGCCCAGGACCCAGTCCGCCCGCACCCACTCCTCGCCCAGCAGCAGGGTGAGGAGTTCCGCATCGACCTCCTGCAGCGCGATCACGTCCGCGTCGGCCTCGCGCAGGGCCCGCAGCAGCAGCGGCCTGCGCCGGGCACTGTCGATGCGGTCGGCGTCGTACCGGTCCCAGAGGATGTTCCAGGTCAGCACCCGCACGCCCCCGGCCGCTCGCACCCCCTCGGCGTCGGCTGCCCGCACACCCCCGGCCGCCCGCGCACCCGCAGGCGCGTCCCCGTCTCGTGTGGGGACCGGCCCCCAGTCCGCGCCGTTCCACGCGTACGGCGTACGCGCCGTGAAGAACGGCGCCCGGAGCAGCCGGGCCTCGCGCACCCGTCCCGCCCGCGTCGCGTCGAGCCGGTCCGTCCCCGTGGCCCGGTCCCACACCACCTCGCCGTCGGCCTCGATGAACAGCACCCGGTGCCAGGGGATCTCGCCCCCGGGCACGAACGCGGGCAGCGGGACCCGCTTGGGCGCGGCGCCGCGCCGGCGGACGCCGAGGACGAAGCGGGCCGGGTCGAAACGCGCGTCCCAGCGCACCCGGTGGTAGATCTCCTCGCTCGTGCGCACGCCTCACACCTCTTCCTCGACGGTCCCGGCCGCCCCGATGTACCAGGTGCGATGGGCGTCGCCGGGATACGGCGGGACAAAGCGCCGCAGCTGGCCGGTGAGCACGTCGGGCGGCACCGGGTGCTCGCGGCGGGCGTTGCGCCGTACCAGTTCGTCCTCGTCCACCAGGACCACGGCGTGCGTGATCAGAGCGTCACGGCGGTGGGCGATGCCGTGCACCAGCGTGCGCTGCTGCTTGGTGAGGGACGTGGCGTCCCACACCACGGTCGCGCCGTCGGCCAGGGCCCGGTCCAGCAGGCCGAGCCCCTCGCGGAGGACCTCGGCGTTGGCCCGCTGGTCGGCGCGCGAGCCTCGTGCCTCGCGCAGGTCGTCCAGACAGACGTAGGCGTCCACGCCCGCAAGTCCCCGTGCGAAGGTGCTCTTGCCGCTGCCGGCCGGGCCGACCGTCTGGACCAGCTTCGGGAACGCGCCGGACCGCCGGCGCCAGGTCGCGGCGACGGCCTCGTCGGCACTGCCGATCCGCCCGAGCGCGTACGCCTCGCGGGCCTCGGCCCGGCACCGGGCGGCCGGGTCGGCCGGCAGTTCGGCGAACGCCTCCCGCAGCCCGAGGCTCCGCACGTCCTCGGCGTGCAGCGCCGACCACTCCACCTGCTCGCGCGCCGCGTCCGTGCGCGCGGTGGCGCGGGCGACCGCGTGCAGCAGGCCCAGATCGGCGGCGTAGGACAGGCGCACCAGACCGGCCCGCCGGTCCTCGTCCGGATACGGCCGGTGCAGCGCCTGGTGCAGCCCCACCAGGTCGGCGACCAGGCGGCCGAGCGGGACGCCCGCCACCGTGGCGAGCCGCGCCGCCAGCCGCCCGCGCCGCACTCCGTGCAGCAGCGCGGCCAGGACGCCGGCCAGCAGGTCGTCCCCCGACAGCCCCGCCGGATCGAAGCGGCCGACGGCAGTTGCGTCCCCTTCGCCGGGCAGCCCCACGGCCTCCTCCAGGGCCCGCACGTCGGCGGCCGCTCCCGAGCGCACCGCCCACAGGGCCGCCCCGGCCCCGAGCCTGTTCTCGGTCACCGCCGTGTGCATCCAGTGCGCGTCCGTCCGCACATGGCCCGCCCGCACCCACTTGGCCACGCGGTCCCCGAACTCCTGCGCGTCGAACCCGTCCGCGACCCGGACGACATAGCCCTCCTGCCGTCCGGTGTCCACCCGCAGAGCGCGCAGCGCCCGCTCGTCGAAGAGGCCTCGCCACAGCACCCGGGGAACGGGGACGCCGAGCCCGCGCAGGAAGACCACCGTCCGGTCCCAGTCCAGGCAGCGGCCCCGCGCGTCCCAGACCGAGAAGCCGTAGAAGTAGCTGTCCAGGTCGTCGTACGCGATCGAGTGGCGGGCGAACATGTTCTCCCCGCACACCCGCCACCCCGCCGGGACGGCGTGGCCGATCCGGGCCTGGAGCGCCTTGACCCAGGTGCGGGAGGGATGAGGGGCCGAGTCCAGCGAACGGGCGTGCAGGCCGTCGGTGTATAGGGTGGTGTTCTCGCCGTCGAGCTTCTCGGTCACGACGACCTCGCGACCGCGCAGACCGGACAGGTCGGTGACCCGGAGGTCGTCGGCGGTCGCACCGGGCGACCAGGGCAGATGCCGGGTCCGTGGATAGTGCGTACGCATGATGAACGTCCCCCGTGACAGCCGTCGTGCCTGTTCAGCGTAGGGTCGCGGGGAGGCGGCGGGCGAGCGGATTACGGTGGCGGCCGGGACCGGCCGAGGGCCTCCGGAACGCCGCCGGGGAGGGGCCCGGTTTGAGCTGCGTCACTCCGGGGGTATGCTCCCCGGCCCGATTGGCCAGCCCCCCGCCCTCTGTGGCAGACTGTCCGAGTTGCTCGGTCGAGTGTTGATGCTGCGCGCCTCCCGCCGGGAGGACCGGAAGCGAGTCCCACAGTACTCGTCGTCCTAACTGCCTCACGGCAGCACTGGGGCGGACGTACGGGAATCTTTCGGGAAGTGTGGTGCGGCACCGGCCAGGCGCCCGGTGGGCCTTCCGCCCCCGGCTTGCGGTTCCGGAAGGGCCGTGTGCATTCCCCGCAGGGATGTTCGAACAAGGGACATCTGTGTCAGCGAGGGTGCGACACGCCCGACCGCGTGGGTCGGAGGAAGGAAGGCGGCACAAGGAATCGCCGGGTTCCAGAGCGTTAGCAGAGACAGGACTACTGAGTAGCCATGGCGGGACAGAAGATCCGCATCCGGCTCAAGGCCTACGACCACGAGGTCATCGACTCCTCGGCGAAGAAGATCGTCGAGACGGTGACCCGCACTGGTGCGTCGGTCGCGGGCCCGGTGCCGCTGCCCACTGAGAAGAACGTGTACTGCGTCATCAAGTCGCCGCACAAGTACAAGGACTCGCGCGAGCACTTCGAGATGCGCACCCACAAGCGCCTGATCGACATCCTCGACCCGACCCCCAAGACCGTTGACTCTCTGATGCGACTCGACCTCCCGGCCGGTGTCGACATCGAGATCAAGCTCTGAGGCCGGTGATCTGAGAATGGCTAAGCAGATCAAGGGCATCCTGGGCGAGAAGCTCGGCATGACGCAGGTGTGGGACGAGAACAACCGTGTCGTCCCGGTCACCGTCGTCAAGGCCGGCCCCAACGTCGTCACCCAGGTCCGCACCAACGACGTCGACGGCTACGAGTCCGTCCAGCTCGCCTTCGGCGAGATCGACCCGCGCAAGGTGAACAAGCCCCTCAAGGGTCACTTCGCGAAGGCCGACGTCACCCCCCGTCGCCACCTCGTCGAGATCCGTACGGCCGACGCCGCCGAGTACACCCTCGGTCAGGAAGTCACCGCCGAGGTCTTCGAGGCCGGCGTGAAGGTCGACGTCACCGGCAAGAGCAAGGGCAAGGGCTTCGCCGGTGTCATGAAGCGTCACAACTTCAAGGGCCTCGGCGCCGGTCACGGCACCCAGCGCAAGCACCGCTCGCCCGGTTCCATCGGTGGCTGCGCCACCCCGGGCCGCGTGTTCAAGGGCCTCCGCATGGCGGGTCGCATGGGCAACGAGCGTGTCACCACCCAGAACCTGACCGTCCACGCCGTTGACGCGGAGAAGGGTCTGCTGCTCATCAAGGGCGCGGTTCCCGGTCCGAACGGCGGCCTCGTCCTGGTCCGCACCGCGGCCAAGGGGGCCTGAGGTACCGATGAGCACTGTTGACATCCTTTCGCCTGCCGGCGAGAAGACCGGAACCGTCGAGCTCCCCGCGGAGATCTTCGGCGTGGAGAAGGTCAGCATCCCGCTGATCCACCAGGTCGTCGTCGCGCAGAACGCGGCCGCCCGCCAGGGCACGCACAAGACGAAGACCCGTGGCGAGGTCCGTGGTGGCGGCAAGAAGCCGTACCGCCAGAAGGGCACCGGCCGCGCCCGTCAGGGCTCGACCCGCGCGCCGCAGTTCGCCGGCGGTGGCGTCGTCCACGGCCCGCAGCCGCGTGACTACTCGCAGCGCACCCCGAAGAAGATGAAGGCTGCCGCTCTGCGTCACGCCCTCACCGACCGGGCGCGCCACAACCGCATCCACGTCGTCACCGGCGTGATCGAGGGCGAGACCCCCAGCACCAAGGCCGCTCGCACGCTGTTCGGCAAGATCTCGGAGCGCAAGAACCTGCTCCTGGTCGTCGACCGCGCCGACGAGGCCGCGTGGCTGTCCGCCCGCAACCTGCCCCAGGTCCACATCCTGGAGCCGGGCCAGCTGAACACGTACGACGTGATCGTCTCGGACGACGTGGTCTTCACCCAGGCCGCCTTCGAGTCCTTCGTCGCCGGCCCGAAGGCCAACGACACCGAAGGGACCGAGGTCTGATGGCTATCCGCCACCCGAGCATCGCCTCGAAGGCCGCCAAGGCCGCCAAGGCCGCCCGCGTCGCCAAGGCGCGCCGCCACGAGGCCGAGGGCAAGAACACCGTCGAGACCCCGCTCAGCAAGTCGTACACGGACCCCCGTGACGTCCTGCTGAAGCCGGTCGTCTCCGAGAAGAGCTACGCGCTCCTCGACGAGAACAAGTACACGTTCATCGTCGACCCGAACGCCAACAAGACCCAGATCAAGCAGGCCGTCCAGGCGGTCTTCTCGGTCAAGGTCACCGGGGTCAACACGATCAACCGCCAGGGCAAGCGCAAGCGCACCCGCACCGGCTTCGGCCAGCGCGCGGCGACCAAGCGCGCGATCGTGACCCTCGCCGAGGGCGACCGTATCGACATCTTCGGCGGTCCGACCGCGTAAGCGGGTCGGATCGTCCGATATCGGACGAGGACTGAGAAATGGGAATCCGCAAGTACAAGCCGACTACGCCGGGCCGTCGTGGCGCCAGCGTCGCCGACTTCGTCGAGGTCACGCGGTCCACGCCGGAGAAGTCGCTGGTCCGCCCCCTGCACAGCAAGGGCGGCCGTAACAACGCCGGTCGTGTGACCGTTCGCCACCAGGGTGGCGGACACAAGCGCGCCTACCGCGTGATCGACTTCCGTCGTCACGACAAGGACGGCGTGCCGGCGAAGGTCGCGCACATCGAGTACGACCCCAACCGCACCGCGCGCATCGCGCTGCTGCACTACGCCGACGGCGAGAAGCGCTACATCCTCGCCCCGCGCAACCTGCAGCAGGGCGACACCGTGGAGAACGGTCCCGGGGCCGACATCAAGCCGGGCAACAACCTGGCTCTCCGCAACATCCCGGTCGGTACCACGGTCCACGCGATCGAGCTCCGTCCCGGCGGTGGCGCCAAGTTCGCCCGTTCCGCGGGTGCCTCGGTGCAGCTGCTCGCCCGTGAGGGCGCCATGGCGACCCTCCGTATGCCGTCCGGCGAGATCCGCATGGTGGACGCGCGCTGCCGCGCCACCGTCGGTGAGGTCGGCAACGCCGAGCAGTCGAACATCAACTGGGGCAAGGCCGGCCGCAAGCGGTGGCTGGGCGTCCGCCCGACCGTCCGCGGTGTCGTGATGAACCCGGTCGACCACCCGCACGGTGGTGGTGAGGGCCGGACCTCCGGTGGTCGTCACCCCGTGTCCCCGTGGGGCAAGAAGGAAGGCCGTACTCGTTCGCCCAAGAAGGCGTCGAACAAGTACATCGTCCGCCGCCGCAAGACGAACAAGAAGCGCTAAGGACGGGTTGAGATGCCTCGTAGCCTGAAGAAGGGGCCCTTCGTCGACGACCACCTGATCAAGAAGGTGGACGCCCAGAACGAAGCCGGCACCAAGAACGTCATCAAGACCTGGTCCCGCCGCTCGATGATCGTCCCGGCCATGCTGGGTCACACTCTCGCGGTGCACAACGGCAAGACCCACATCCCGGTGTTCGTCACCGAGTCGATGGTCGGCCACAAGCTCGGCGAGTTCTCGCCGACCCGCACCTTCCGGGGCCACGTCAAGGAAGACCGGAAGTCGAAGCGCCGCTAACAGCGGATCGCATTCAGACACGTAAGTAACTGAAGGGACAACCATGGAAGCCAGGGCCCAGGCGCGGTACATCCGCGTCACGCCCATGAAGGCCCGCCGCGTGGTGGACCTCATCCGTGGCATGGACGCCACGGAGGCCCAGGCTGTTCTGCGATTCGCTCCGCAGGCAGCCTCCGTGCCGGTCGGCAAGGTGCTCGACAGCGCCATCGCCAACGCCGCGCACAACTACGACCACACCGACGCCGACAGCCTCTACATCTCCGAGGCGTACGTCGACGAGGGTCCGACCCTGAAGCGGTTCCGGCCGCGCGCCCAGGGCCGTGCCTACCGGATCCGCAAGCGGACCAGCCACATCACCGTGGTCGTCAGCAGCAAGGAAGGAACCCGGTAATGGGCCAGAAGGTTAACCCGCATGGGTTCCGGCTCGGTGTCACCACGGACTTCAAGTCCCGGTGGTACGCCGACAAGCTGTACAAGGACTACGTCAAGGAAGACGTCGCCATCCGTCGGATGATGACGTCCGGCATGGAGCGCGCCGGCATCTCCAAGGTGGAGATCGAGCGCACCCGTGACCGCGTCCGCGTGGACATCCACACCGCGCGTCCGGGCATCGTCATCGGCCGCCGCGGCGCCGAGGCCGACCGCATCCGCGGTGACCTGGAGAAGCTGACCGGCAAGCAGGTCCAGCTGAACATCCTCGAGGTCAAGAACCCGGAGACGGACGCTCAGCTGGTGGCCCAGGCCGTCGCCGAGCAGCTCTCCTCCCGCGTCTCCTTCCGCCGTGCCATGCGCAAGAGCATGCAGTCGGCGATGAAGGCCGGCGCCAAGGGCATCAAGATCCAGTGCGGTGGCCGCCTCGGCGGCGCCGAGATGTCCCGCTCGGAGTTCTACCGCGAGGGCCGTGTGCCCCTGCACACGCTCCGCGCGAACGTGGACTACGGCTTCTTCGAGGCCAAGACGACCTTCGGCCGCATCGGTGTGAAGGTCTGGATCTACAAGGGCGACGTCAAGAACATCGCCGAGGTCCGCGCCGAGAACGCCGCTGCCCGCGCCGGCAACCGCCCGGCCCGTGGCGGTGGCGCTGGTGACCGCCCGGCCCGTGGTGGCCGTGGTGGCGAGCGGCGCGGTCGCAAGCCGCAGCAGGCTCCCGCTGCCGAGGCCCCCCAGGCCGAGGCCGCCGCCGCTCCGGCTGCTGAGAGCACCGGAACGGAGGCCTGACCGACATGCTGATCCCCCGTAGGGTCAAGCACCGCAAGCAGCACCACCCGAAGCGCGACGGCGCCGCCAAGGGCGGTACCCAGGTCGCGTTCGGCGAGTACGGCATCCAGGCGCTCACCCCGGCGTACGTGACGAACCGTCAGATCGAGGCCGCTCGTATCGCCATGACGCGTCACATCAAGCGTGGTGGCAAGGTCTGGATCAACATCTACCCGGACCGTCCGCTCACCAAGAAGCCCGCCGAGACCCGCATGGGTTCCGGTAAGGGTTCTCCGGAGTGGTGGATCGCCAACGTCAAGCCCGGACGCGTGATGTTCGAGCTGTCGTACCCCAACGAGAAGATCGCCCGTGAGGCGCTGACCCGTGCGGCCCACAAGCTGCCGATGAAGTGCCGGATCGTCAAGCGCGAGGCAGGTGAAGCGTGATGTCGGCCGGTACCAAGGCGTCCGAGCTGCGCGAGCTGGGCAACGAGGAGCTTCTGGGCAAGCTCCGCGAGGCCAAGGAAGAGCTGTTCAACCTCCGCTTCCAGGCGGCCACGGGTCAGCTCGAAAACCACGGCCGTCTGAAGGCGGTCCGCAAGGACATCGCGCGGATCTACACCCTGATGCGCGAGCGTGAGCTGGGCATCGAAACGGTGGAGAGCGCCTGATGAGCGAGAGCAACGTGACTGAGAAGAACGAGACGCGGGACAGCTTCCGCAAGACCCGTGAGGGTCTCGTCGTCAGCGACAAGATGGACAAGACCGTCGTCGTCGCCGTCGAGGACCGCGTCAAGCACGCGCTGTACGGCAAGGTCATCCGCCGTACGAACAAGCTCAAGGCGCACGACGAGCAGAACGCCGCGGGCGTCGGCGACCGCGTCCTCCTCATGGAGACCCGGCCGCTGTCCGCGACGAAGCGCTGGCGCGTCGTCGAGATCCTCGAAAAGGCCAAGTAATTCTCCTGCGGGGCATCCCTCGCAGGACAGTTCCGCCAGGCTCCGGGGGCCGTTCTGAACGGCCCCCGGGGAACCGGCAGACAAACAGGAGATAGACGTGATCCAGCAGGAGTCGCGACTGCGTGTCGCCGACAACACTGGTGCGAAGGAGATCCTTTGCATCCGTGTGCTCGGTGGCTCCGGTCGCCGCTACGCGGGCATCGGTGACGTCATCGTCGCCACCGTCAAGGACGCGATCCCCGGTGGCAACGTGAAGAAGGGTGACGTCGTCAAGGCGGTCATCGTTCGCACCGTCAAGGAGCGCCGCCGTCCGGACGGCTCGTACATCCGCTTCGACGAGAACGCCGCCGTCATTCTGAAGAACGACGGCGACCCTCGCGGCACCCGCATCTTCGGCCCGGTCGGCCGTGAGCTGCGCGAGAAGAAGTTCATGAAGATCATCTCGCTCGCGCCGGAGGTGCTGTAAGCATGAAGATCAAGAAGGGCGACCTGGTCCAGGTCATCACCGGTAAGGACAAGGGCAAGCAGGGCAAGGTCATCGCGGCCTACCCCCGCGAGGACCGCGTCCTGGTCGAGGGTGTCAACCGGGTCAAGAAGCACACCAAGGCCGGCCCGACCGCTCGCGGTTCCCAGGCCGGCGGCATCGTCACGACCGAGGCCCCGATCCACGTCTCCAACGTCCAGCTGGTCGTGGAGAAGGACGGCAACAAGGTCGTCACGCGTGTCGGTTACCGCTTCGACGACGAAGGCAACAAGATCCGCGTTGCCAAGCGGACGGGTGAGGACATCTGATGGCGACCACCACCACTCCGCGTCTGAAGCAGAAGTACCGCGAGGAGATCGCGGGCAAGCTGCGTGACGAGTTCAAGTACGAGAACGTCATGCAGATCCCCGGCCTCGTCAAGATCGTGGTCAACATGGGTGTCGGCGACGCCGCCCGTGACTCGAAGCTGATCGAGGGCGCGATCCGCGACCTGACCACCATCACCGGTCAGAAGCCGGCCGTCACCAAGGCCCGCAAGTCCATCGCGCAGTTCAAGCTGCGTGAGGGTCAGCCGATCGGTGCCCACGTCACGCTCCGTGGCGACCGCATGTGGGAGTTCCTGGACCGCACCCTGTCGCTGGCGCTCCCGCGCATCCGCGACTTCCGCGGCCTGTCTCCCAAGCAGTTCGACGGCCGTGGCAACTACACCTTCGGTCTCACGGAGCAGGTCATGTTCCACGAGATCGACCAGGACAAGATCGACCGTACCCGGGGTATGGACATCACCGTGGTGACCACGGCGACCAACGACGCTGAGGGCCGCGCGCTCCTTCGTCACCTCGGCTTCCCGTTCAAGGAGGCGTGAGCGAGATGGCGAAGAAGGCTCTGATTGCCAAGGCCGCCCGCAAGCCCAAGTTCGGTGTGCGTGGCTACACGCGCTGCCAGCGCTGCGGCCGTCCGCACTCCGTGTACCGCAAGTTCGGCCTGTGCCGCGTGTGCCTTCGTGAGATGGCTCACCGTGGCGAGCTGCCGGGCGTGACCAAGAGCTCCTGGTAATCCCCCTTTTCTAGGGATTTCAGAGGCTCTCGGTAAGCATCTGGGTGGTCAGGGGCCCACCCCTCCATGGCTTAGGCTTGGAGGGTTGGGCGCCTGACGCCCGTACGACTTACTACGCCGTAGGTCCACCGCGCCGCACCCGTCCCGTCTCGGATCGGGGAGAGGGATGGCGCACCAGGAAACCCCGGCGAGAGAGGCCGAAGGCCAATTCATGACCATGACTGATCCGATCGCAGACATGCTCACGCGTCTGCGTAACGCGAACTCGGCGTACCACGACACCGTGGCGATGCCGCACTCGAAGATCAAGTCGCACATCGCGGAGATCCTCCAGCAGGAGGGCTTCATCACGGGCTGGAAGGTCGAGGACGCCGAGGTCGGCAAGAACCTCGTCCTGGACCTGAAGTTCGGTCCCAACCGTGAGCGCTCCATCGCGGGCATCAAGCGCATCTCCAAGCCCGGTCTCCGGGTGTACGCGAAGTCCACCAACCTGCCGAAGGTGCTGGGCGGCCTCGGCGTGGCGATCATCTCCACGTCGCACGGGCTCCTCACCGACAAGCAGGCCGGCAAGAAGGGCGTGGGTGGGGAAGTCCTCGCCTACGTCTGGTAGCAGAAGGGAACGGAGGAAACAGCTATGTCGCGCATCGGCAAGCTCCCCATCGCGGTTCCCGCCGGCGTGGACGTCACCATCGACGGCCGCACGGTGACGGTCAAGGGCCCCAAGGGCGAGCTGACCCACACCGTCGTGGCTCCGATCGACATCGCCAAGGGCGAGGACGGCACTCTCGCGGTGACCCGCCCCAACGACGAGCGTCAGAGCAAGGCCCTGCACGGCCTGTCCCGCACGCTGGTGGCGAACATGATCACCGGCGTGACCCAGGGTTACGTGAAGAAGCTCGAGATCAGCGGTGTCGGTTACCGCGTGACCGCCAAGGGCTCGAACCTCGAGTTCGCGCTCGGTTACAGCCACCCGATCACGGTCGAGGCCCCCGAGGGCATCACCTTCAAGGTCGAGGCTCCGACCCGTTTCTCGGTCGAGGGCATCGACAAGCAGAAGGTCGGCGAGGTCGCGGCCAACATCCGCAAGCTGCGCAAGCCCGACCCGTACAAGGCCAAGGGCGTCAAGTACGAGGGCGAAGTCATCCGCCGCAAGGTCGGAAAGGCGGGTAAGTAAGCCATGGCATACGGGCAGAAGATCCTCAAGGGCGACGCCTACAAGCGCGCCGCGATCAAGCGCCGTCACATCCGGATCCGCAAGAACATCTCCGGTACGGCGGAGCGTCCCCGTCTGGTCGTGACCCGCTCCAACCGCCACATCGTGGCGCAGGTGATCGACGACCTGAAGGGCCACACCCTGGCTTCCGCGTCCACCCTGGACGCGTCGGTCCGCGGTGGCGAGGGCGACAAGTCCGCGCAGGCCAAGCAGGTCGGCGCCCTGGTCGCCGAGCGTGCCAAGGCCGCCGGTGTCGAGGCCGTGGTGTTCGACCGTGGTGGCAACCAGTACGCCGGGCGCATCGCCGCCCTGGCGGACGCCGCCCGCGAAGCCGGGCTCAAGTTCTGAGCCGCTTGTAGCTAGCGGAAAGAGAGAGGTAATCCAATGGCTGGACCCCAGCGCCGCGGTGGCGGTGCCGGTGGCGGCGAGCGGCGGGACCGGAAGGGCCGTGACGGCGGCGCTGCTGCCGCCGAGAAGACCGCGTACGTTGAGCGCGTCGTCGCGATCAACCGCGTCGCCAAGGTTGTGAAGGGTGGTCGTCGCTTCAGCTTCACCGCGCTGGTCGTGGTGGGCGACGGTGACGGCACCGTGGGTGTCGGTTACGGCAAGGCCAAGGAGGTGCCGGCCGCCATCGCCAAGGGCGTTGAGGAGGCCAAGAAGCACTTCTTCAAGGTCCCGCGTATCCAGGGCACCATCCCGCACCCGATCCAGGGTGAGAAGGCGGCCGGCGTCGTCCTGCTCAAGCCCGCGTCCCCCGGTACCGGTGTTATCGCCGGTGGTCCGGTGCGCGCCGTGCTCGAGTGCGCCGGTATCCACGACGTGCTGTCGAAGTCGCTCGGCTCCGACAACGCGATCAACATCGTGCACGCGACCGTGGCGGCCCTGAAGGGCCTGCAGCGTCCCGAGGAGATCGCGGCCCGCCGCGGTCTGCCCCTGGAGGACGTCGCCCCCGCGGCTCTGCTCCGTGCGCGTGCCGGGGCGGGTGTGTGATCATGGCGCAGCTCAAGATCACGCAGGTCAAGTCCTACATCGGCAGCAAGCAGAACCACCGTGACACCCTGCGTTCCCTTGGCCTCAAGGGCATCAACACGCAGGTCGTCAAGGAGGACCGCCCCGAGTTCCGCGGCATGGTGCACACCGTCCGCCACCTCGTGACGGTCGAGGAGGTCGACTGATCATGGCGGAGCAGAACCCGCTCAAGATCCACAACCTCCGTCCGGCCCCCGGCGCCAAGACCGCCAAGACCCGTGTCGGTCGTGGTGAGGCGTCGAAGGGTAAGACGGCCGGTCGTGGTACCAAGGGTACGAAGGCCCGTTACCAGGTTCCGGAGCGCTTCGAGGGTGGCCAGATGCCCCTCCACATGCGCCTTCCGAAGCTGAAGGGCTTCAAGAACCCGTTCAAGACCGAGTACCAGGTCGTGAACCTCGACAAGCTGGCCGCGCTGTACCCCGAGGGTGGCGAGGTCACCGTCGAGGGTCTGGTGGCCAAGGGCGCCGTTCGCAAGAACGCGCTCGTCAAGGTGCTCGGCCAGGGTGAGGTCTCCGTGGCGCTGCAGGTGACGGTCGACGCCGTCTCCGGCTCCGCCAAGGAGAAGATCACCGCCGCCGGCGGCACCGTCACCGAGCTCGTCTGAGTTTTCCGGACGTCTCGATGACGTAAGCGAATCCCGACCGGGGATACCTCACAATGGGGTATCCCCGGTTGGTCGTTCCTAGGGGGCCAGTGCGGCCGGTAAGGTGGCCAGCACTGTTCTTTTCTCATTCGTCGAACCTCAAGACCGTCACCCTTGACGCAGTTGCGCGGGGGTCGCAGGAGGCACCGTGCTCACCGCGTTCGCCCGGGCGTTCAGGACGCCCGACCTGCGCAAGAAGCTGCTCTTCACGCTCGGCATCATCGTGGTGTACCGGGTCGGTACCCACATCCCGATCCCCGGCGTCAACTACAAAGCCGTCCAGACGTGTGTCAGCGAGGCGTCCGGCAACCAGGGCCTGTTCGGTCTGGTGAACATGTTCAGCGGCGGCGCGCTGCTGCAGATCACGGTCTTCGCGCTCGGCATCATGCCGTACATCACCGCCAGCATCATCCTTCAGCTGCTGACCGTGGTCATCCCGCGACTGGAAGCCCTGAAGAAGGAGGGCCAGGCAGGCACGGCGAAGATCACGCAGTACACCCGTTACCTCACGGTGGCGCTCGCCATCCTGCAGGGTACCGGCCTGGTGGCCACCGCCCGCAGCGGCGCCCTGTTCTCCGGTTGCTCGGTCGCCTCCAGCATCGTCCCGGACCAGGCGATCTTCACCACCATCACCATGGTCATCTGCATGACCGCCGGTACGGCCGTCGTCATGTGGCTCGGTGAGCTGATCACCGACCGCGGCATCGGCAACGGCATGTCGATCCTGATGTTCATCTCGATCGCCGCGACCTTCCCGTCCGCGCTGTGGGCCATCAAGAAGCAGGGCACGCTGGCCGACGGCTGGATCGAGTTCGGCTCGGTCATCGCGGTGGGTCTGGTCATGGTCGCGCTGGTCGTCTTCGTCGAGCAGGCGCAGCGCCGCATTCCGGTGCAGTACGCGAAGCGCATGATCGGCCGCCGTTCCTACGGCGGTACGTCTACGTACATCCCGCTCAAGGTGAACCAGGCCGGTGTGATTCCGGTCATCTTCGCCTCCTCGCTGCTCTACATTCCGGCGCTCGTGGCGCAGTTCGCCGGCGGCAACTCGGGCTGGAAGGAGTGGATCACCCAGAACCTGACCAAGGGTGACCACCCGATTTACATCGTTTCGTACTTCTTGCTCATCGTTTTCTTCGCGTTCTTCTATGTCGCTATTTCCTTCAACCCCGAGGAAGTAGCCGACAACATGAAGAAGTATGGTGGCTTCATCCCGGGCATCCGGGCTGGCCGACCGACCGCTGAGTACCTCTCGTACGTGCTCAACCGGATCACCTGGCCGGGTTCGCTGTATCTGGGGCTGATCGCTCTCGTGCCGACGATGGCGTTGGTGGGCTTTGGGGCGAGCAACAACTTCCCGTTCGGTGGCACCAGCATCCTGATCATCGTGGGTGTCGGCCTCGAAACGGTGAAGCAGATCGAGAGCCAGCTCCAGCAGCGCAATTACGAAGGGTTCCTCCGCTGATGCGAATCGTCCTCGTCGGGCCGCCTGGCGCCGGTAAGGGAACGCAAGCCGTTCGCCTTGCCAAGGAGCTTCAGATCCCGCACATCTCCACGGGCGACCTGTTCCGCGCCAACATCAGCCAGGAGACGGAGCTCGGGAAACTCGCGAAGTCCTACATGGACGCCGGCAACCTGGTCCCCGACGAGGTCACCATCGCCATGGCAAAGGACCGCATGGAGCAGGAGGACGCCGTGCGCGGCTTCCTGCTGGACGGCTTCCCGCGCAACGTCTCGCAGGCCGAGGCGCTCGACGAACTGCTGAAGGCAGAGAAGATCAAGCTGGACGCCGTGCTCGACCTCGAAGTCCCCGAGGAAGAGGTCGTCAAGCGGATCGCCGGGCGGCGCCTGTGCCGCAACAAGGCGGAGCACGTCTTCCACGTGACGTACAGCCCGCCGAAGGTGGAGGGCGTCTGCGACCTCTGCGGCGGCGAGCTCTACCAGCGCGACGACGACTCCGAGGACACCGTCCGCACCCGGCTCGAGGTCTACCACACGCAGACCGAGCCGATCATCGACTACTACAAGGCGCAGGGCCTGGTCGCGACGATCTCCGCCCTGGGGCCGGTGGACGAGGTCACCCAGCGCGCGCTGGACGCGCTCAAGCGTGACGAGGGCGACGAGAAGTAGTCCCTCGGCGGTTCCGGCCGCGGTGCCCCCTGGGGTGCCGCGGCCGTACTGTTGTGTTCGGTTCGGTTGACGCCGGCGTTGACGTCGGCGCGAGTGATGGAGAGCGCAGGCCACCCATGGTGCAGATCAAGACCCCCGAGCAGATCGCCAGGATGCGGGCGGCGGGCCTGGTCGTGGCGGCGATCCACGCGGCCACCCGCGAGGCGGCGGTCCCCGGCGCCAGCACCAAGGACCTCGACGAGGTGGCCCGCAAGGTCCTCGCCGAGCACGGCGCCAAGCCGAACTTCCTCGGCTACGGCGGTTTCCCCGCCACCATCTGCACGTCCGTCAACGAGGTGGTCGTCCACGGCATCCCCTCGGAGGACGTCGTCCTCAAGGACGGCGACATCATCTCCATCGACTGCGGCGCGATCGTGGACGGCTGGCACGGCGACGCGGCCTACACGGCCTTCGTGGGCTCCGGTCACGCCCCGGAGCTGATCGAGCTCTCCCGGGTCACCGAGGAGTCGATGTGGGCCGGCATCGCGGCGATGAAGCAGGGCAACCGCCTGGTCGACGTCTCCCGGGCGATCGAGACGTACATCCGCCGCCAGCCGAAGCCGGGCGGCGGCAAGTACGGGATCATCGAGGACTACGGCGGCCACGGCATCGGCACCGAGATGCACATGGACCCGCACCTGCTGAACTACGTCGACCGGCGGCGGGGCAAGGGGCCGAAGCTGGTGCCGGGGTTCTGCCTGGCCATCGAGCCGATGGTGTCGCTGGGGACGCCCCGCACGCAGGTCCTGTCGGACGACTGGACCGTGATCACCACGGACGGTACGTGGTCGTCGCACTGGGAGCACAGTGTGGCGCTGACCGAAGAGGGGCCGTTGGTGCTGACGGCTCCTGACGGGGGCAAGGCCAAGCTGGCCGAGCACGGGGTCACGGCTGCGCCGGATCCGTTGGGCTGAGCGCCGTGTGAAGGCACGGCCCCGGTGGGGGCTTGTCGCGCAGTTCCCCGCGCCTCTTAACGGGGCGCTTTACTCGTGCGCGCTTAATGATCTGCCGTGCAGGGCAGGCTTTCCCGATTCGTCTTTCCGGGTGCGCTGACGTAGACTGACTCGTCGGCTCTCGTGCACCCGCATGTCCGCATGCGCTCGTAGTGGTGCCAGTGAGTCGATCAAGGTAGTCGATTCGAAGGGCGAAGCGTGGCCAAGAAGCAAGGTGCCATCGAGATCGAGGGCACTGTCGTCGAGTCTCTTCCGAACGCCATGTTCAAGGTCGAGCTCCAGAACGGCCACCAGGTCCTGGCACACATCAGCGGCAAGATGCGCATGCACTACATCCGCATCCTCCCTGACGACCGGGTCGTGGTGGAGCTGTCTCCGTACGACCTGACGCGTGGCCGGATCGTCTACCGCTACAAGTAGATCTTGCCCACGTCCCGCGTGAGCGGGGCCGCCGGCAACTGACCCGGAGAACCTCAATCCCATGAAGGTCAAGCCGAGCGTCAAGAAGATCTGCGACAAGTGCAGGGTGATCCGCCGTCACGGTCGGGTCATGGTCATCTGCGAGAACCCGCGCCACAAGCAGCGCCAGGGCTGACGCACGACCGATCCCTCTGCATCCATCGCAGAGATTCGCGCGACGCAAGCTGAATTGTTCATACGCAGAATCCAGGCGCTGTGCGCCTGACACCCCCGGTTCGGAGGCCGGGGACCCAGTTCGTACCTGATACGGCGGCTGGGAACCGGTTCTGCGGAAGACCTCCGACGATCACCAGGAGCCATTGAATGGCACGCGTTTCCGGTGTTGACATCCCGCGCGAAAAGCGCGTGGAGGTCGCCCTCACCTACGTGTTCGGCATCGGCCGGACACTCTCGCAGCAGACGCTGGCCGAGACCGGCATCGACCCGAACACCCGCGTTCGCGACCTGACCGAAGAGCAGCTGGTCGCCATCCGCGAGTACGTCGACAACAACATCAAGACCGAGGGTGACCTCCGTCGCGAGATCCAGGCCGACATCCGCCGCAAGGTCGAGATCGGCTGCTACCAGGGTCTGCGTCACCGCCGTGGCCTGCCCGTCCGCGGTCAGCGCACCAGCACCAACGCCCGCACCCGCAAGGGCCCGCGTCGCGCCATCGCCGGCAAGAAGAAGCCGGGCAAGAAGTAGTCCTCAGCGGACAACGCTTCATCAGCGGTCTTCGCTGTAGGACCGACCACCTCCCCGTAGGAGTTACTAGATGCCCCCCAAGGGTCGTCAGGGCGCTGCCAAGAAGGTGCGCCGCAAGGAAAAGAAGAACGTCGCTCACGGCCACGCGCACATCAAGAGCACGTTCAACAACACGATCGTCTCCATCACGGACCCGTCGGGCAACGTGATCTCCTGGGCCTCCGCCGGCCACGTCGGCTTCAAGGGCTCCCGGAAGTCCACGCCGTTCGCCGCGCAGATGGCCGCCGAGTCGGCTGCCCGCCGCGCTCAGGAGCACGGCATGCGCAAGGTCGACGTGTTCGTGAAGGGCCCGGGTTCCGGTCGCGAGACCGCGATCCGCTCCCTGCAGGCCACGGGCCTTGAGGTCGGCTCCATCCAGGACGTCACCCCGACCCCGCACAACGGCTGCCGTCCGCCGAAGCGTCGTCGCGTCTGACCTCGCTTCGCAGGGCTGCTCGGGCGGTACGGCTCCGTAAGGGGCGTGCCGCCCGTACCCTTGCAGTACCCGCGCCTCTCACCGGTGCGGTTCCGTCGGGCGTCAAATAGCGGGCGTCCACGAAAGAAGGATCTGATCCACACATGCTGATCGCTCAGCGTCCCTCGTTGACCGAAGAGGTCGTCGACGAGTTCCGCTCCCGGTTCGTGATCGAGCCGCTGGAGCCGGGCTTCGGCTACACCCTCGGCAACTCCCTCCGCCGCACCCTCCTGTCGTCGATCCCCGGTGCCGCTGTCACCAGCATCCGCATCGACGGCGTCCTGCACGAGTTCACCACCGTGCCGGGCGTCAAGGAGGACGTCACCGACCTGATCCTCAACATCAAGCAGCTGGTCGTCTCCTCGGAGCACGACGAGCCGGTCGTGATGTACCTGCGCAAGCAGGGCCCGGGTCTGGTCACCGCCGCCGACATCGCGCCCCCGGCCGGTGTCGAGGTGCACAACCCCGACCTCGTCCTCGCCACGCTCAACGGCAAGGGCAAGCTGGAGATGGAGCTCACGGTCGAGCGCGGCCGCGGTTACGTCTCCGCCGTGCAGAACAAGCAGGTGGGCCAGGAGATCGGCCGTATCCCGGTCGACTCCATCTACTCGCCGGTGCTCAAGGTCACGTACAAGGTCGAGGCGACCCGTGTCGAGCAGCGCACCGACTTCGACAAGCTGATCGTCGACGTCGAGACCAAGCAGGCCATGCGTCCGCGTGACGCCATGGCGTCGGCCGGCAAGACCCTGGTCGAGTTGTTCGGTCTGGCGCGTGAGCTCAACATCGACGCCGAGGGCATCGACATGGGCCCGTCCCCCACGGACGCCGCCCTCGCCGCCGACCTCGCGCTGCCGATCGAGGAGCTGGAGCTCACGGTCCGCTCCTACAACTGCCTCAAGCGTGAGGGCATCCACTCCGTGGGTGAACTCGTGGCGCGCTCCGAGGCGGACCTGCTGGACATCCGCAACTTCGGTGCGAAGTCCATCGACGAGGTCAAGGCGAAGCTGGCCGGCATGGGCCTGGCCCTCAAGGACAGCCCGCCCGGATTCGACCCCACCGCTGCGGCTGACGCCTTCGGGGCCGATGACGACGCGGACGCGGGCTTCGTGGAGACCGAGCAGTACTGAGCGCTCCGCGAGGAGGCCGGTTCTGCGGCTGCGGGTGCGCTGTGGCTTGTCGCGCAGTTCCTCCCCCAGCCTTCGGCCGGGGGTACCCCCAGCGCCCCTTCCGGGGCGCCCCTTCGGGGACGCCCCGGATCTCCGACAGACGACCGTCTGCTCGGATACTGACTCCGGTACCTGACACGGCCGGGGCAGACACACAGGAGAAGAAACATGCCGAAGCCCACCAAGGGTGCCCGTCTGGGCGGCAGCGCCGCGCACGAGAAGCTGCTCCTCGCGAACCTCGCGAAGTCGCTCTTCGAGCACGGTCGTATCACCACCACCGAGGCGAAGGCGCGCCGTCTGCGTCCGTACGCCGAGCGTCTGGTCACCAAGGCGAAGAAGGGCGACCTTCACAACCGCCGTCAGGTGCTCCAGGTCATCACGGACAAGAGCGTCGTGCACACGCTCTTCACCGAGATCGGCCCGCGGTACGAGAACCGTCCCGGTGGCTACACCCGCATCACCAAGATCGGTAACCGTCGTGGCGACAACGCGCCCATGGCCGTCATCGAGCTGGTCGAGGCGCTGACGGTCGCCCAGCAGGCGACGGGTGAGGCCGAGGCCGCGACGAAGCGCGCGGTCAAGGAGGCCGAGGAGGCCAAGGCTGCCGAGACCACCGAGGTCGAGGACGCCAAGGTCGACGTGACCAAGGCCGACGAGGCCGAGGACGCTGCCGAGGAGCCGAAGGACGCGTAAGCGTTCTGCCGGGGACTGCCGGCCCGCGGCGGCGGGCTCGTCGTGGCTGTCGCGCCCGCGCGGCGGAGCCGCAGATCGATGCAGTCCCGCGTCCCTGGCGGGGCGCATGAGTGGGCCTGTTCCTTTTACGGAACGGGCCCACTTTTCTTTACCTGAGAGGATTCTTCCGTGAGTGACGAAGTTCAGCCCGGTCATGTCCGGGTCCGTCTCGACCTGTCCTATGACGGGACCCACTTCCACGGGTGGGCCAAGCAGGCCGGTGGGAAGCGGACCGTGCAGGGGGAGATCGAGGACGCGTTGCGGATCGTCACGCGGTCGCAGGGCACGACGTACGAGCTGACCGTGGCCGGGCGGACGGACGCCGGGGTGCACGCGCGGGGGCAGGTGGCGCATGTGGATCTGCCGGCCGGGGTGTGGGAGGAGCAGCGGGAGAAGCTGCTGAAGCGGCTCGCGGGGCGGCTGCCGAAGGACGTGCGGGTGTGGGCGCTGGGGGAGGCGCCGCCGGGGTTCGACGCGCGGTTCGCGGCGCTGTGGCGGCGGTACGTGTACCGGGTCGGGGACCGGCCGGGAGGCGTGGACCCGCTGCTGCGCAACCACGTGCTGTGGCACGACTGGGAGCTGGACGTGGAGGTCATGGACGCCGCCGCGAAGTCACTGGTCGGGGAGCACGACTTCGCCGCCTACGCGAAGAAGCGCGAGGGCGCGACGACGATCCGGGAGATCCTCGGTTTCGGGGTGAGCCGGCGCTCCGACGGGGTCGTCGAGATCGAGGTCAGGGCCGACGCGTTCTGCCACAACCAGGTGCGGTCGATGGTCGGCGCGCTGCTGTTCGTGGGCGACGGGCACCGGGGCGTGGAGTGGCCGCGGAAGGTGCTGGACGCCGGGGTGCGGGACAGTGCCGTGCATGTCGTGCGGCCGCACGGGCTGACCCTGGAGGAGGTCGCGTACCCGGCGCCCGACCAGCTGCTGGAACGGCAGCGGCAGGCA
Organism: Streptomyces sp. NPDC051987; assembly: GCF_040680735.1. Classification (NCBI taxonomy): domain Bacteria; kingdom Bacillati; phylum Actinomycetota; class Actinomycetes; order Kitasatosporales; family Streptomycetaceae; genus Streptomyces; species Streptomyces sp. NPDC051987. Next base: position 46,607 of record NZ_JBFAXI010000004.1, read on the forward strand.
CGCCGGGTACGGGTGCGGGCGGTCTGAGGGGTCAGCCGGCCAGGACCTTCCTGAAGGTCGGCTCAAGGAACGGCTCCAGGGACGCGGCGTAGCTGCCGGTCATGTGGCTGTTGTCCCAGTAGACGACGTGGCCGCCGATCACCGCCGGGCAGTAGCCGTTGGCGCAGAAGGCGGGGAGGGGGTTGATGACCGTGGCCCCGTACTTCTCGGCGACCTGGCGCTCCAGCTTGCGGAAGTCGGGCAGGTCGACGGCGGTCTCGGACGGCAGGGTGCACTCGGCGGGGTGCTTGGAGTTCTCTGCCAGGCAGTCCGGGATGTTGAAGGTCGGCTTCGGGGTGTCGGCCAGGTAGACCAGGTCCGAGCCCATGGCCTGCAGCTTCTTGAAGGTGTCCGCGGCGCCCTCGCGCACGGTGGTGTACTGGACCCGGTTGGCCACCACGACGACGTCCGGCTTGAGCTTCCTGATGTAGGCGAGAGCGGTCGTGCGCCACTTCGGGCACTCGGTGTACTCACGCCCCAGGTCCGCACGGGTGATCTTGTAGACCTCGGGGGAGCAGCCGCTCTTGATGACCGTGACGACCTTGACGTGCAGTTTGCGGCCGAGCGTGTCGAAGGCGTTGCCCCACTGGTAGGCGTGCGAGTCGCCGAGCAGCACCATGGTCCGCTCCGACGTCCTGTCGCCGATCACGCAGTCGTCGTGCGGGGTGAAGCTGGTGACCAGCAGCTGGTCGATGCAGCCGTGGTCGCCCCGGTCGTCCGGGGACTTCAGCAGCACGCTCTCGCTGACCTTGGGGGCGCTGCGCTCGCTCACCGCCTGCTCCACCGACCTGGTGCCGTCGAAGCCGGTGAGCGCGGCGGCGGTGCCCGCGGTGCCGAAGGAGAGGTTGAGCGGTACCTGGAGCGCGACCACCATGGCGACGGCGGAGGTGGCCGTCAGGGTGCCGCCGGTGAGGATGCCCCGCCAGGGGCGGACGACCAGCTTCACGTTCTCCCGGAACCGCTTCTCGACGACGTAGTGCGTCGCGATGGCGATGAGGAAGGAGAGGACCGCCACCCGGAAGCGGTCGGAGTAGCCGAACTCCCAGCCGATGATGTGCGGCCAGAGGATCAGCAGCGGCCAGTGCCACAGGTACCAGCCGTAGCTGACCTTGCCGACGAAGTCGAGGACCGGGTTGTCGAGGAGCCGCTCCACACCGAGGCGGGGGTTGGCGCAGCCGCCGGCGATGATCAGCCAGGCGCCGAGCACCGGGCCCAGCACGGCGTAGCCCGGGAGCGGAGTGTGCTCCGTGATGAGGAGACCGGTGACCAGGGTGGTGGCCAGGCCCAGCCAGGAGACGAGCGCGGCGAGCACCTGCGGCATGCGGGAGACGGAGGGGGCCCAGAGCGCGAGCAGCACGCCGAAGGCGAGTTCCCAGATGCGGGACTGGGTGCCGAAGTAGGCCAGCGGCTGGTTGCTGGTGGTCTCGGTGCAGCCCAGGTAGAACGAGCCGCCCACCACGGCCGTCAGGACCGCTCCCACCAGCAGGCGGTTGCGGAACACCAGCCGGCTGAGCCAGGCCACGGCGACGAGCACGATCGGGGTGGCGAGGTAGAACTGCTCCTCGATGCCCAGCGACCAGAAGTGCTGGTAGGGCGACTGGCTGCCGTCGTTGGCGAAGTAGTCGGTGCCGTTCTCGGCCAGCCGCCAGTTGATGACGCTGAGCGAGGCGGCGAGGCCGTCGTCCATGTAGCCGCGGAAGCTGAACGGGCTCGCGTAGATCCAGGACAGGACGCCGGTGACGACGATGGTGAGGGCGGCGCCCGGTGCCAGGCGCCGGAAGCGGCGGGCCCAGAACTTGCTGAGGGACACCTTGCCGGTCCTGTCGATCTCGGCGAGCAGCTGGCTGCCGATGAGGAAGCCGCTGAGCACGAAGCTGACGTCCACGCCGCCGTGGATGTCGAGGATGCCGCAGTGCATGCAGACGACCATCATGATGGCGACGGCACGCAGGCCCTGGATGTCCGGCCGGTACTTGCGCAGCCGCTCTGTCTGCGTCTCGGCCGTTGAACGTTGGCTGGTCACGTCTCTCCAGTAAGTCCCGCCGGACGGCGGCTTCAGTGGACCGTCGGGCAGGCGACAGCCGTACCGCTGACGCGCACGCCCTGGGCGGGGATGCGGATACCGCACGACAGCCTCAGCTGGGCGGGGAGTTCGTTCTGGGCGCCGACGTGGGAGTGGCAGCCCACGACGGCCTCGCGAAGGATCGATTCGCTGCCGATCGAGGAGTCGTGGTCCACCACGGACTCGTGCACCCGGGAGCCGGCCGCGACGGTGACACGGGCGCCGATGATGGAGCGGTCGACGACCACGTGCGGGCCGATGACGGCGTGCGGGCCGACCGTCGAGCCGCCGGTCACCCGCGCGGTCGGGTCCACCACCGCCGTGGGGTCGATCAGGGCCTCGGCCGGCGGTCCCACCAGGGGAGAGTCCGCTCGGCCGGTGATCAGGTCGGCGGACCCGTGCACGAAGGCCAGCGGGGTGCCGAGGTCGCGCCAGTACTCGTCGGTGGTGTGGCCGAAGACCCGCCGGCCGTCCGCGACGAGTGCGGGGAAGGTCTCCTGCTCGACGGAGACCTCCCGGTCGCCCGGGATGGCGTCCAGCACGGACCGGCTAAAGACGTAGCAGCCCGCGTTGATCTGGTCGGTGACGCACTCCTCCTGGGTCCTGGGCTTCTCCAGGAAGGACAGCACCCGGCCGGACGCGTCGGTGGGCACCAGGCCGAAGGCGCGCGGGTCGGCGACCCGGGTGAGGTGCAGCGTCACGTCGGCCGCGTTGGCCTCGTGGTAGGCCAGGACGCCGTGCAGGTCCACGCCGGAGAGGATGTCGCCGTTGAGGACGAGGACCGGGGCGTCGGGCCGGTCGCCGCGCAGCAGCCGTCCGGCGTTGCGGATCGCTCCGCCCGTGCCGAGGGGGATCTCCTCCACGGCGTACGAGATCGCCAGGTCCTGGGAGAAGTCCTTGAACTCCTCCTCGAAGAGGCTCGCGAGATATGAGGTCGCGAAGACGACGTGCCGCACGCCTGCGGCGGTCAGTTTGGCGATCTGGTGCCGGATGAAGGAGGCGCCGGCGACCTGGAGCAGCGGTTTGGGGGTGTGGTTGGTCAGCGGTCGCAGGCGGGTTCCCTTGCCGCCCACGAGGATGATGGCTTCCTGCATGATTCCTCGCTCGGTCAGCTCGTGGTGCCGGTGCCGGGGCCCGCGTAGTCGGAGGCGAAACAGCTCTTGATGGCCTTCTCGCTGAGTGGGCGGCCGGCGAAGTCGAGCCGGGAGGCGGTCCTGTCGTCGGGCGGGGTGTTCGGGTCGTCCTCGAAGTGGATCGACCACCAGTAGACGCCCTGCATGTGCCGCTCCTGGACCACCTTGCAGACGGCCGTGTACCAGGTGGCCTGCACCTTCGTGTTGACCGTGCGGTGGCTGTAGAAGTCGCCGGGGGCGTGGTAGGCCCCGTTCATGGCGCCGATGCCGGACTCGGAGACGAGGATGTTCGGCAGCGCGCCGGTCGCCTTCCGGTCCAGCCACTTGTCCCAGCCGTCGACCAGGTCCTCGACGGGTGCCGTGTCCGGCACCTTGACCGGGAAGTAGGCGTCGACGCCGAGGTGGTTGACGGGCATGTCGATACGGCCCGTGACGTAGTTGTCCCAGTTGGCGTCGTAGGCGATCTCGCCGGAGAAGGTCTGCTCGGCGGAGTCGACCAGGGCGTTCCAGCCCGGGTCGCCCTCCAGCGAGTTGAGCTCGGTGCCGATCACGAAGGTGTCGGTCCTCGCCTCGTCGGCGGCTTGGAGGTAGGGGGCGAGGAGTTTCTTGTACGAGGCGAACCAGGCCGACCGCGAGGCGGGCTCGACGTCGCCGCGCCAGCCGTCCTCGGGCTTCAGGGACGACTCGTCCATGATCGGGCGCAGCCGGGTGCGGAACCCGGCGTCCTTGAACACCTTCAGCACCCGTTCCAGCCGCTTCGGGGTCGGGGTCATGGCGCCCGCCCACACCTCGTCCGACGTGCCGTTCCTGGTGTAGAAGGGGAAGGAGACGGACACCGAGTTCGCGCCCAGGCCGATCAGGTACCGGGCGTGTTTGCGGGCCTGCTTCTCGATGAACGCGTCGGACATCCGGGTCCGGTCGTCCTCCCAGTAGATCTGCACGCCCCACTGCGGCTTGCCCGCCTTCCAGGGCGTGGCGACCTTCAGGGCGTCGGCGGTCGCGGAGGGGGAGGCGGAGGTCGTGCCGGGGCGGGTGCCGTCGTCCGAGGGGGTGGACTCGGCGGGGTCGCCGAGGACGAGCCGGGGCAGGGCCGAGTCCGATTCCCAGCGCACCGGGTGGTCGCCGAGGACGAACGGGGTGCCCAGCACGACGGCGAGGACGGTCACCGGGAAGATGGCGAGCAGGGGCAGTCGCGAACGCATGTCAGTGGATGTCTTCCGGGAGGTCAGGCGGGCTTGGCGATCACGACGAACTTGTTCTCCTCGCGCCGGACGAACTTCAGGAAGCCCTTGAAGCCGCCGAGCCCTTCCAGCACGGAGAAGACGGGGATGCAGGCGACCACGACGATCGGCTCCCACCACTTGCGCCGGCCGCTGAGCGAGGCGAGCGCGTTCAGCCGCAGGCCCTCCCAGTACGTCCAGATGACGTAGGCGAAGTTCAGGGCCCAGAGGAGGACGATGGACTGGGTCACCGGTGAGGTGTTCATGTCGTTGATGAGCCAGCCCACGAGCAGGACGGCGCCGATGTGCTGGAGCGGGCCCAGGATCCAGGTGGCCACGCAGATCGACAGGAACCAGCGGTAGCGCAGCGGTACCGCCCGGTTGAAGCAGAGGGCCACCAGGCCCCAGGCCCAGCGTTCGCGCTGCTTGACGAAGTCGGCCGCGCTGGCCGGGGAGGCGCCGTAGCAGCGGCCGTTGAACCAGTCGCTGCGGCCGGGGTACGTGCGGCAGAAGGTCAGGGCGAGGCGGGCGTCCTCGACGATCTCCTTGGGACCGAAGTCCCAGCCGATCTCGGCCTCGACGGACGCGCGGAGCACGAGCAGTTCGCCGTGCACACCGGCTGCCGGCGTGCCCAGGCCGGTCAGGGCCCGGAAGCGGGCGATGTCGTCGGCGGGGCGTACCGCGTCGGCGAGCCAGGTGAAGAGGTTGACCGCGTTCTCGCGGGGGTAGGTCAGGATGCCCTGGGCCATGTGCTTGGCCTCGTCGGGATGGGCGCGGCGCTGCCGGTTGATGAACTGGGCGAGCGAGGCGGCGGTGTCCGGGCCGACGCCGGTGTCGTCGTCCATGTGCAGCACCCACACGTATTCGAGGGCCTCGCCCTCCGCGATGCGCAGCTCGTGGGCGTAGTGGTTGGCGCGGGCCTTGAAGCGGGTGCCGTTGGCCGGGACGTAGTCCTTGGGGACGGTGATCACCCGGATCAGCGGGTGGGAGTCGGCGAGCCGGTCGATGTCGGCCGCCGCCTCACAGCCCTCCTCGGTGAGGATGTCGACCCGCATGTAGGGGAAGTACTCCGGCAGGTGCTCGACGTAGGAGAGGACCGAGCGTTCCAGGGCCGGATAGGTGTCGTGGCGGCCGATGGTCGGGCAGAGCGCGATCAGGAAGTCCTGCTCGGCCGGTGCGGGCGGGGTCATCCGGTCGCTCTTGCGGACCCGGCGGCGGATCAGCAGGGCCCCCTGGAGGCCGATCAGCACGCCGGCGGCCGGCAGGGACCAGACGACGGTCAGGATCCAGCTCATCAGGGAGGAACTGGGCCGGTAGGACCACAGCCCGAAGACGACCAGCAGGACGAACGGCAGCAGGAACGGCAGGATGCCGGGTTTCCACGAAGCGGTGCGCTTTGCCAGCTTCGCGCTGTGTCGCGAATGCGGGTTTCCCCCGTCGACCACTGTCGATGCCATACGGCTACATGCTCTTCCGTGAGATCGGTGGCCGCCGGACGGCATGACTCGGTGACGGGTGCGGTGACACGAGAAACCTCGTCCCGTCCGCCCCGCTCCGGGTCGTGATGTCGCCCCCCGGCGCCTTCTTCGGCGTTCTGTGGCCGGCTCAGATGCCCCCCCGGGCGACCTGCGCCCCGGCCATAGCAAGAGATCAAATCCTGCCACGTAAGAATCAGCTATGAAACTCAGGTAAGCAAGGTGTAGTAGGAAAGTAATAATCCTAGGCCCGGTGGAACGCGGTCCAGTCGAACCCCGTCCGCCCGTCTCCGGGGCCGGTGATGACGCGGGACGACGCATAGGTCGTCTTCACGTCTTCGGCGGTGTTCTTGCCGGTGGGGCCGGAGACATTGGCGTAGGTGAGGGACTGTCCCCATACCGTCCAGAGCACCCAGGGGGTGGCCGACAGCGTGCCGGGCTGGGCGGAGCCGAGCGGCACGTGGAAGGACTCGGCCATGACGCGCGGGCGGTCGTAGCGCTCCAGGCCCCGGTACCAGACCTCGGTCCACCGCTTGCCGCGGAACGGCCGCCGGGGGGTGTCGCTGTAGTCGTCCACGCCCACGACGTCGACGTACCGGCCGCCCGGGTAGTAGTCGGCCGGCTCCCGGGCGGTGCTGCCCTCCCAGGCGCTCGGCGCCCACACGAAGAGGAGGTTGTGCAGGCCGCGGGTGCCCACCAGGTAGTCGTAGGTGGCACGCCACAGCCGCCGGTAGGCGGCCGGCTCCTGCCCCGCCCACCAGAACCCGTGCCCCGGCCTGGCGTTCATCTCGTGGTACGGCCGCAGCAGGACCGGCACCCCGTGCTCCGCGAGGTAGCCCAGGTGGTCGGCGAGGTAGCCGAGGTCCCGCAGCAGGTCCCGGTGCTCGGCGGTGCCCGGGGTGACCACCCGGCCGAACCAGCCGCTGTCCCGGGCCGCGGGGGAGTTCTGGTAGCGGGTCTGCTCGAAGCCCTTGACGGTGCTGCCGGGATAGGGCTGGTGGAAGGAGAAGCCGACGATGCCCGCCGGCCCGCCGCCGTTCGGGGGCAGGCTCACCCGGGTCCCGGAGGCGCAGTCGACGTGTGTGCCCGAGGGGCGGTACGAGCCGTCCGCCGGCCGCGGCAGCCCCGCCCACACCCCGAGCGCCAGGTCCACCGCGTCCTCGGCGTACCCCCAGCCCTCGCGGCAGCTCGGCCACGAGGCGCGGGAGTACGAGCGCGGCTCGCCCACCGCCCACCCCGGCCGCCCGTACCCGGGCCCCAGGTCCACCTCGACGAATCCCGGGAACCTGCCGGTGATGTCGTGGGCCTTCTTGTAGTAGTAGCCCGGCTGCTTGGTGCCCCGGTAGTCGCCGTACGACGCGTTGTACCGCTCGTTGTGCAGCTCGACGTGCTGGCCGATCACCGTCCGGGACGGCTCGCCGCGCCGCGCCCGGTTCTCCAGGCCGGCGAGCAGGGCGTAGACCCGGCGCGCCTCGGGTGCCGCCCGCGGGTCCCGGGCGCGCAGGTCGACGGGGACGGGGCGCGGGCCGCCGCCTGGACCGGCGGTGTCGCTCCGGGTGGCCCACCAGGCCAGGGGTGCGAGCAGCCCCGCCGTCACCCCGGCCCCGGCCAGCCGCACCCGCCCACGCATCCGCATGTGTCCCCGACCCCTCCCCGGCCCGCCCTGCGTGCCCGATTCTGCCTCGAAGGGGGGTTCGGCGACTTCCCCAAGGGGTGCGGCGCCTGCGGCGGAGCGCTCAGTTCTGGGCCGCCGCCGACGCCTGGGCCTCGCCGCGGCGGTGGATCTGGCGGAAGGTGAACTCCGCCAGGTCGTCACCGGCCTGGAAGACCTTGGTGTCCTTGGTGGTGACGTCCTTGCCGTTGAGGAAGCCGGCGGTGGTGAAGTAGGCGTAGCGGCCGTACGAGTTCGTCGTCGTCCGGCAGACGCCGGAGTCGCAGAAGGCCTTCACGCCCGAGCCGGCCAGGGTGGAGACGAAGCCCTTCTTGTCGGCCTCGGTCTTGGCCTTGCCCGCCTGCCCCGCGGTGTTGAAGACGGCCACCCCGACCGTGACCGCGACGCCGTCCTTGGAATAGGTGACCCGCAGCAGGCGGGTGCAGTTGTTCTTGGTGAGGACGGCGGGGAGGGTGCCCTTGGCGGCCGTGGCGCAGTTCTTGGTGTCGGCCGTGGCGCCCTTCTTGTAGACCGTCTCGCCCATGGTCAGCTGGGTGCCCGGGAAGAGGGTCTCGGCGCTCAGCGGTGCCGTGTCCTTCTGCACGCTGGATATGAACTCCTGCGGGTCCAGCGGCGGGGGTGCGCTGGTGGGCTCGAAGGACGGCACCGAGCCGGCCGAGTCGCTGGGCAGCGAGGCGCTCGCGGGCAGGTCGGTGGGCGTGCCCGAGGCGTTGTCATTGCCGTTCGCGGACACCACGGCCATGGCGACGGCGGTGCCGATCGCCAGGGTGGCGACCACGCCACCGCCGATGAACAGGACTCTGCGCCGTTTGTTGCGCGTTTCCGAGGCCTCGGCGAGCGATGCCCAGTCCGGCGTCTGCCCGGTGCCACTGCTCCAGGGCTGCTGAGACTGCGGTTTCCACGGATCCCACTGGGACTGAGGTCCCCCCTGCCCATAACTCATGGGGCGCATCTTAGACGGGGGCAGGGGGGTGCCGGTGCGACTGTAGGAACGGCGGCAGGGGACCTTTGGGGGCAGGACGGCGCATCCTGGTACGGCGGCGCGCGGCGGTTTTCCGTCCCGTCCCGAGCGGGGTCTCCGGCCCCTCGGCGGGAGCTCGTTTTGACCCGTCCGGGGCCGCCCTTGTAGGCTTGCGCTTCGTTGTGTATTGGCTTGCTCATTCTGACAAGAGTGGCCTCTACCTAGGTTCCCTGGAGCAGTTACCAGTGGGCGGCATACGGGCAGCGTTCCCGGCACTGTCGTCCCCAGCTGCACGATCGCTTCAGTGATGCCATGTGTCAGCACCCATCCACTGAAGAAGAAGGCTGCGAAGTGCGTACGTACAGCCCCAAGCCCGGCGATGTGACTCGCCAGTGGCACGTCATTGACGCTCAGGACGTCGTCCTGGGCCGTCTCGCCACCACCGCCGCGTCCCTTCTCCGCGGCAAGCACAAGCCGATCTACGCGCCCCACGTCGACACCGGTGACTTCGTCATCATCATCAACGCCGACAAGGTGCACCTCTCCGGCAACAAGCGGACCCAGAAGATGGCGTACCGCCACTCCGGCTACCCGGGTGGTCTGCGCTCCGTCCGTTACGACGAGCTGCTCGACAAGAACCCCGAGAAGGCCATCGAGAAGGCCGTCAAGGGCATGCTTCCCAAGAACACGCTGGGCCGTCAGATGCTCTCGAAGCTGAAGGTCTACAAGGGTGACGTGCACCCGCACGCTGCGCAGCAGCCGGTGCCGTTCGAGATCACCCAGGTCGCGCAGTAGTTCCGGCCACCCCCTAAGACAGAAAAGAATCTGAGGAGCATCGTGGCCGAGACCACTGCCGAGCAGCCGCTCGAAGAGCTTGACATCGACAGCTACACCACGGAGTCGGACGTCCCCGTCGAGGGCGAGTACACCTCCGAGTCCCTCGCGTCCCGCTTCGGCGACCCGCAGCCGGCCGCCGGCCTGGGCCGTCGCAAGAACGCCATCGCCCGCGTCCGGATCGTCCCGGGCACCGGCAAGTGGAAGATCAACGGTCGCACCCTTGAGGACTACTTCCCGAACAAGGTGCACCAGCAGGAAGTCAACGAGCCCTTCAAGGTGCTCGAGCTCGAAGGCCGTTACGACGTCGTCGCCCGCATCGCCGGTGGCGGTGTCTCCGGTCAGGCCGGTGCGCTCCGTCTCGGTGTCGCCCGCGCGCTGAACGAGGCCGACGTCGACAACAACCGCGGCCCGCTCAAGAAGGCCGGCTTCCTCCGCCGCGACGACCGTGCTGTCGAGCGCAAGAAGGCCGGTCTCAAGAAGGCCCGCAAGGCCCCGCAGTACAGCAAGCGCTAATCACCAGCTGCCTGCACGTACTCCGAACGCCCCGGCGGCACGCCACATGTGCCGTCGGGGCGTTCGTTTATCCCGGCCAAGGGCGTATAACGACACAAGACGCTCAAAGGCTGGTGTGATCGCATGACTAAGCGCCTGCCATCATTTCCTGGCAGCAAGGACGCTTCTTCAGGAGGACAAGTGGGACGACTCTTCGGCACGGACGGCGTGCGCGGTGTCGCCAACGCGGACCTGACCGCCGAGATGGCGCTCGGGCTCTCCGTCGCGGCAGCGCACGTGCTGGCCGAGGCGGGCACGTTCGAGGGTCACCGGCCGACGGCGGTCGTCGGACGGGATCCGCGCGCGTCCGGGGAGTTCCTGGAGGCGGCCGTGGTCGCGGGCCTGGCCAGCGCAGGCGTCGACGTCCTCACCGTCGGGGTGCTGCCGACGCCCGCCGTCGCGTTCCTGACCGGCGCGCTCGGCGCGGACCTCGGTGTCATGCTCTCCGCCAGCCACAACGCCATGCCCGACAACGGCATCAAGTTCCTCGCCCGCGGCGGTCACAAGCTCGACGACGAGCTGGAGGACCGGATCGAGGCGGTGTACGAGTCCCACCGGCACGGCGAGCCCTGGGAACGGCCCACCGGCGCGGGCGTCGGCCGGGTCCGGTCCTACGACGAGGGGTTCGAGCAGTACGTCACCCATCTCCTCGGCGTGCTCCCGAACCGGCTCGACGGTCTGAAGATCGTCCTGGACGAGGCGCACGGCGCGGCCGCGGGGGTCTCGCCGGAGGCGTTCCGCCGGGCCGGCGCCGAGATCGTCACCATCGGCGCGGAGCCCGACGGGCTCAACATCAACGACGGCTGCGGGTCCACCCACCTCGGCAAGCTCAAGGCCGCGGTCGTCGAGCACGGCGCCGACTTCGGCATCGCGCACGACGGAGACGCGGACCGCTGCCTGGCCGTGGACCACACCGGTGCGGAGGTCGACGGCGACCAGATCATGGCCGTCCTCGCCCTCGCCATGCGGGAGCGGGGCGCGCTGCGCGCCGACACCGTCGTCGCCACCGTCATGTCCAACCTCGGCTTCAAGCTGGCGCTGGAGCGGGAGGGGCTGCACCTGGTGCAGACGGCGGTCGGCGACCGGTACGTGCTGGAGGAGATGAAGGAGCACGGGTACGCCCTGGGCGGCGAGCAGTCCGGCCACGTCATCATCCTCGATCACGCGACGACCGGAGACGGCACGCTCACCGGGCTGCTGCTGGCGGCGCGGGTCGCCGGGACCGGGCGGTCGCTGCGGGAGCTGGCGGGCGTGATGGAGCGGCTGCCGCAGGTGCTGATCAATGTGCCGGACGTGGACAGGTCACGGGTGCGGACGTCCGCGGACCTGGCGGCGGCGGTCGCGGAGGCGGAGCGGGAGCTCGGGGAGACCGGGCGGGTACTGCTTCGTCCCTCGGGGACCGAGCCGTTGGTGCGGGTGATGGTGGAGGCGGCCGACATCGAGCAGGCGCGGTCGGTGGCGGGGCGGTTGGCGGATGCCGTGAAGTCGGCGCTGGGGTAGTCGGGTTCTCCGGGTCCGGGGTGCCGGGGACTGTGCTGTTGCGGGATGCGGGTCCGTGGTGGCCGGTCGCGCAGTTCCTCCCCCCAGCCTTCGGCCGGGGGGACCCCCAGCGCCCCTAAAGGGGCGCTGACCCCTGGGCCGGCTTCCGCCAGAGCCATTTCTGGGCCAGCAGCGTCGTCGTGCCCGCCAGGACGATGCCCAGCAGGTTCAGCAGGAGCTGTTCCGTCGAGCCCCAGGCCTGCCGGTACTCGGTGTAGGCGAACGCCACCGCCGCGTTCGAGGCGGCCGGGACCGTCGTCACCGAGATCGCCACGCCCACCAGGGCGCCTGACTTCGCCGACGTCAGGGAGAGGATGCCGGCGGTGCCGGCCAGCACCGCGACCACGAACGAGAAGGCGTCGGGCCGGTAGATGAAGTTGGTGTTCGGGCGCTCCGCCTCCAGCTGCACCTTGCTGAACAGGCCGAGGCCGTCCATGAGGTAGGTGAACCCGACCGTCACCAGCATCGCCACCGCGAAGCCGACGAGCAGCGCGGTCAGGGAGCGCAGCGCGAGGCGGGGGTGGCGCCGCACCACTGCGGTGCAGATGCCGGCCAGCGGGCCGAACTCCGGCCCCACCGCCATCGCCCCCACTATCAGGATGGCGTTGTCCAGGACGACACCGCAGGCCGCGATCATCGTGGCCAGGGTGATGAAGGCGACGTAGGTGGCCGACAGGGTCGACTCCTCGTGGGTCGCCTCGGTCAGCCCTTCCCACAGCACCGCGTCCGCGCCCTCGCCCGGCGCCTCCGCCTCGGCCGCGTCCGCCCGTCGGGACAGGGACAGGCCGATGTCCTCGACCGCGATCGAACCGGTCCGGTCGATCTCCAACGCCCGCAGCCCGCGGATGAGTTCGTCGCCCGCCTCGCGGGCCACGTCGCACATCACGACGTCCCCGGCGGGCTCGCGGGCGGCGCCCGGCAGGACGACCAGATGCGTGGTGCCCACCGTCGTCCCGATCAGGCGGACGACGTCGTCCGTGCGGTCGGCCGGGGTGATCAGGCGCAGATGCAGCATGGCGCCTTTCTAACAGGCCGGGGTGTCAGAGCTTGCGCAGCCTCAGGCGCTGCACCTTGTGGTCCGGGCCCTTGCGGACGACCAGGGTGGCGCGGCCGCGGGTCGGGGCGATGTTCTCCACCAGGTTGGGCTTGTTGATGGTCCGCCACAGGCCCCGGGCGTAGTCGACCGCCTCCTCCTCGGAGACCTGGGTGTACTTCCGGAAGTACGAGTCCGGGTTCTGGAAGGCGGTCGCGCGCAGCTTGCGGAACCGGTTGAGGTACCAGTGCTCGATGTCCTCGGTGCTGGCGTCCACGTAGACGCTGAAGTCGAAGTAGTCGGCGAGACCGACCCGGGTGCGGCCGTCCTTGCCGGGGAGGGCGGGCTGCAGGACGTTCAGTCCCTCGACGATCAGGATGTCCGGGCGGCGGACGGTGAGCTTCCGGTCCGGGACGATGTCGTAGATGAGGTGGGAGTAGACGGGGGCGGTGACCTCGTCCTTGCCGGCCTTGATGTCGGCGACGAAGCGGGTCAGGGCCCGGCGGTCGTACGACTCCGGGAAACCCTTGCGCGACATCAGGCCGCGGGCCTCCAGCTCCCTGGTCGGGAGCAGGAAACCGTCCGTGGTCACCAGCTCGACGCGGGGGTGCTCGGGCCAGCGGGAGAGCAGGGCCTGCAGCAGCCGGGCGACGGTGGACTTCCCGACGGCCACCGAGCCGGCCACCCCTATGACGAACGGGGTGCCGGACTGGGAGCCCTGTTCGCCGAGGAAGGTGTTCAGGGCGCCCCGGAGGCCGTCCGTGGCACCGACGTACAGATTGAGGAGGCGCGACAGCGGGAGATAGATGTCGCGCACCTCGTCGAGGTCGATGACGTCACCGAGGCCACGCAGCTTCTCGACCTCCTCCGCGGTGAGCGGCAGCGGCGTCTTGTCGCGCAGCGCGCTCCACTCGGCGCGGGTGAGGTCGACGTAGGGAGTCGCCTCCGGCCTGTGCCGGTGGGCGCTCCGGGAGATCGGGGAGACCGGAGAGATCACATCCCATTGTTAACGGAGTTTGAACGGGACGGGAGGTGGGGTCGGTCACGTGCGCCGTCCGGCACGGCAGCGGAGGCCTCGCGCAGCGCGAGACTCCTGCCCGCCAGCAGGGCGAGTGACTTGGCCCGTGCCACGAAGGTCTCCGGGTCGTCCATCAGGGAGGTCACCCGCGGCGGATAGATCTCGGTGTCGACGTGGCCGGGAAACACGTCGCGCAGCGCGGTCAGGACGGTCGTCCGGTCAGGCTCCGGCAGCCGGTCGACGAAGACGTAGCCCGACGCGACATCCGCGGTCAGGTCCCGCCTCGCCCGGTCGTCGGTGACGTACCGGAGGACGAAGGCGGCCGCGTCCTCGAAGAGGGCGGAGGTGGCGAACCAGTCGAGGTTCTCCTCGGGCCGGCCGGACGGGAGTGACACCAGCTTTGTCATCGCTGCCTTCCTCTGGTGCGGGAGTCCGCTGCTCAGGTCATGCTCTCGTGCGCCCGGCCGGTTCCGGAACTCGGTTGGATTTCCGATTTCGGGCACGCTGAGCCGGGTTCCGGCGGAGTCCGGGTCTTAGGCTGCCGCTCATGTGTGGAATCGTGGGATACGTGGGGGCGCAGTCGGCGCTCGATGTGGTGGTCGCCGGACTCAAGCGGCTGGAGTACCGGGGGTACGACTCGGCGGGCGTCGCCGTGCTCGCGGACGGCGGGCTGGCGTCGGCGAAGAAGGCCGGGAAGCTGGTCAACCTGGAGAAGGAGCTGACGGAGCGGCCGCTGCCGACCGGATCCACCGGTATCGGGCACACCCGCTGGGCCACGCACGGCGGGCCGACGGACGCCAACGCGCATCCGCATCTCGACAACGCGGGCCGGGTCGCCGTCGTCCACAACGGCATCATCGAGAACTTCGCCGCGCTGCGCGCCGAGTTGGCGGAGCGCGGGCACGACCTCGCCTCCGAGACGGACACCGAGGTGGTCGCGCACCTGCTCGCCGAGGAGTTCTCCGCCGCCGCCGACCTCGCCGAGGCGATGCGGCTGGTGTGCCGGCGGCTGGAGGGCGCGTTCACCCTGGTCGCGGTGCACGCCGACGATCCGGACGTGGTGGTGGGCGCGCGCCGCAACTCCCCGCTCGTGGTGGGCGTCGGAGCGGGGGAGGCCTTTCTCGCCTCGGACGTCGCCGCGTTCATCGCCCACACGCGGTCGGCGATCGAGCTGGGCCAGGACCAGGTGGTGGAGCTGCGCCGGGACGGCGTGACGGTCACGGGCTTCGACGGCGCCCCGGCGGACGTCCGTTCGTACCACGTCGACTGGGACGCGTCGGCGGCGGAGAAGGGCGGCTACGACTACTTCATGCTCAAGGAGATCGCCGAGCAGCCCAAGGCGGTCGCCGACACCCTCCTGGGCCGTATCGACGCGGGCGGCTCGCTGACGCTGGACGAGGTCCGGATCGGCGCCGCCGAGCTCCGGGAGGTCGACAAGGTCGTCATCGTCGCCTGCGGTACGGCCTTCCACGCCGGCCTGATCGCCAAGTACGCCATCGAGCACTGGACGCGCATCCCGTGCGAGGTGGAGCTGGCGAGCGAGTTCCGCTACCGGGACCCGATCCTGGACTCGCGCTCGCTGGTCATCGCCATCTCCCAGTCCGGCGAGACCATGGACACCCTGATGGCCCTCAGGCACGCCCGCGAGCAGGGCTCTAAGGTCCTCGCGATCTGCAACACCAACGGCTCGACGATCCCGCGCGAGTCGGACGCGGTGCTGTACACGCACGCCGGGCCGGAGGTCGCGGTCGCCTCGACCAAGGCGTTCCTGACCCAGCTGGTCGCCTGCTACCTGGTGGCGCTGTACCTCGGGCAGGTGCGGGGCACCAAGTGGGGCGACGAGGTCGGCGCGGTGATCCGGGACCTGTCCAGGATCTCCGGCGCGGTGGACCGGGTCCTGGAGACCATGGAACCGGTACGGGCGCTGGCGCGCACCCTGGCCGACAAGAAGACGGTGCTCTTCCTCGGCCGGCACGTCGGCTACCCGGTGGCCCTCGAAGGCGCCCTGAAGCTCAAGGAGCTGGCGTACATGCACGCCGAGGGCTTCGCGGCGGGCGAGCTGAAGCACGGGCCGATCGCGCTGATCGAGGAGGACCTGCCGGTGGTGGTCGTGGTCCCGTCCCCGCGCGGTCGCTCGGTGCTCCACGACAAGATCGTCTCCAACATCCAGGAGATCCGGGCCCGCGGCGCCCGCACCATCGTGATCGCGGAGGAGGGCGACGAGGCGGTCGTGCCGTACGCCGACCACCTGATCCGGATCCCGGCCACCCCGACCCTGCTGCAGCCGCTGGTCGCCACGGTCCCGCTCCAGGTCTTCGCCTGCGAGCTGGCCACCGCCCGGGGCAACGAGGTGGACCAGCCGCGCAACCTCGCCAAGTCGGTCACCGTGGAGTGACGGGGGACGGACCTTAGGGTGCTGACCATGAGCATCATCGGGGTTGGCATCGACGTCGCCGAGATCGACCGGTTCCGGGAGTCCCTGGAGCGGACTCCCGGGCTGGCCCGGCGGCTGTTCATCGAGCGGGAGCTGTATCTGGCCGGCGGCGAGCGGCGCGGTGTCGCCTCGCTCGCGGCGCGGTTCGCGGCCAAGGAGGCGCTCGCCAAGGCGCTGGGCGCGCCGCCCGGACTGCTCTGGACGGACGCGGAGGTGTACGTCGAGGACAACGGGCGGCCGCGGCTGCGGGTGAAGGGCAGCGTGGCCGCCTGCGCCGCGGAACTCGGCGTGCGCTCCTGGCATGTGTCGCTCAGTCACGACGCCGGGGTGGCGTCGGCGGTGGTGATCGCGGAGGGGTGAGCGGGGCGGGAGGGGTGACACGGGTGGGGCCGGGCGGGTGCGTGTCCCACCGGTTCCGGGGGAGACTCGGGGCATGCGGACTGCTTACAGCGTGGAGACGGTACGGGCGGCCGAGCGGGAGTTGATGGCGCGGCTGCCGGAAGGGGCGCTGATGCAGCGGGCCGCCGCCGGGCTGGCCGCCGCCTGTGCCGACCTGCTGGGCCGGGTGTACGGCAGCCGGGTGGTGCTGCTGGTCGGCAGCGGGGACAACGGCGGGGACGCGCTGTACGCCGGGGCGCGGCTGGCCCGCCGAGGAGCGGGGGTCGCGGCGGTGCTGCTCGCGCCGGAGCGCGTGCACGCGGGTGGGCTGGCGGCGCTGCGCCGGGCCGGCGGCACCGTCGTACGGCACGGTGGCGCCGGGGAGTTGATCCTGCGGGCCGATCTCGTCGTCGACGGGATCGTGGGGATCGGCGGCAAGGGCGGCCTGCGGCCGGAGGCGGCTGAGCTGGTGGCGGTCGTGGAGCGGTCCCGGGCCGCCGTCGTCGCCGTGGACCTGCCGAGCGGGGTGGAGGCGGACAGCGGCGAGGTGCGGGGGGCGGCCGTACGGGCAGACCTGACCGTGACCTTCGGGACGCACAAGCCGGGACTGCTGATCGATCCGGCGCGGGAGCACGCCGGGTCGGTACGGCTGGTCGACATCGGGCTCGAACTGCCCGAGGAGGCCGAGCTGGAGGCGTTGCAGGACGTGGACGTGGCACGGCTGCTGCCGGCGCCGTCGGCGGAGAGCGACAAGTACCGGCGGGGCGTGGTGGGCGTCGTGGCCGGGTCGGCGCGCTATCCGGGGGCGGCCGTACTGGCCGTCGCCGGGGCGTTGCGGGGCGGGGCCGGGGCCGTACGGTACGTCGGGCCGGCCAAGGACGAGGTGCTGGCCCGCTTTCCCGAGACGCTGGTGTCGGACGGGGGGCCGCGCAAGGCCGGGCGGGTTCAGGCGTGGGTGGCCGGACCGGGCGTCGGGGACGACGCCGACGCGGTCGCCGAGGTGCTGGCCGAGGACGTGCCGGTGCTGGTCGACGCCGACGGGCTGCGGCTCGCCGACCGGGACGCGGTGCGCGGCCGTACGGCGCCGACGCTGCTGACGCCGCATGCCGGGGAGGCGGCGGCCCTGTTGGGGGTGCGGCGGGAGGAGGTCGAGGCGGGCCGGCTCGCGGCGGTCCGCGAGCTGGCGGCGGCCTACCGGGCGACGGTGCTGTTGAAGGGGTCGACGACGTTGGTGGCGGAGCCGGGCGGAGGGTCCGCCGTCCGGGTGAACGCGACGGGGACGCCCTGGCTCGCCACCGCCGGGAGCGGGGACGTGCTGTCGGGGCTGGCCGGGTCGTTGCTGGCGGCGGGGCTGGACGGGCGGGACGCGGGGAGTGTGGCGGCGTACCTGCACGGGCTCGCGGGGCGGTTCGCGGCGGAGGGGGCGCCTACGGTCGCCCACGAGGTCGCTGCGCGGTTGGGGGCGGCTTGGCGGGGCGTCTTCCCACCCACCCACCCGACTGGGTAGACCAGACCCCCCGCCACGGGGCTCCGCCCCGGACCCCGCAGGGGGTGGCTTCGGCAGCGCGGGTTCGTGCGGCTGAGTGGCTTGGTGCCGGGTCGCGGGGCCGGTGTTGGTCGGTAGGCCGACCCCGCCCCGCCACGGGGCTCCGCCCCGGACCCCGTGGGGGATCGGGGGTCGGGCGCGGGTTGGTGGGGGCTGGGCGCGCAGTTCCCCGCGCCCCTTACGGGGCTGGGCGCGCAGTTCCCCGCGTCGCTTCCGGGGCGGGGGCGCACCCACGCGGCGCAGCCGCACATCGATGGGGTCCCGTGCCCTTGTCGGGGCGGGGGGTTGGGCGTCGGCCTCGTGCATCGCCTGGGTGACCTCGCCGCGCGGCTTCCCGGAATTCCCCACCCTGCGGGGTTGTCTGATCGCATGATTAGTGGACGAATCGTGTGCAACCGGGGTGGTCTTGCGCGGGGTGTCGCGGGAACCCTCGTCGGTGTCGTGGCCGTTCTCTCGCTCGGTGCCGGGACCGGGGTCGCGGTCGGCGTCGCCCCCGAGCCGCCCGCCGCCGTCCCCGAGTCCGAGCTGGTGCCGGGGGTCGCGCCGGGCCCCTCGCAGCCCTGGCAGATCGACACGCCCGACCAGATGCTGGCGCCCAAGGTGTACACGCCCAGCGCCAAGGAGGACGCCGTCGAGCCGAAGGCCGCGGCGCCGGGGACGTACGACCTCATCGAGTACGTGCCGCTCAGCGACGCCGTCGCCAAGGTGAGCTGCTCCAAGCTCACCGGGCCGTACCAGCGGCAGATCGAGCAGTGGCTGAAGCTGACGGCGGACGGGAAGCAGTCCGCCACCGACTGCAAGGCCATCCAGGCGTTCCAGAAGAAGTACGCGATCAAGCCCGCGATCGGGTTCGCGGGGCCCGTGACCTGGTATCAGATGATGCTCCTGTCGGCGCGAAAGAACCCGAACGCCGGGAAGAACTGCCCGGTGAGGTCGTACCGGGTCGCGTGCGTCGACCTCGACCGGCAGGTCACCTGGGTGCAGAAGGGCGACAAGGTGATCTACGGGCCCGTGCAGATGCGCAGCGGACGCAAGGGGTACGCCACCCGGGCCGGCTGGCACACCGTCTACTGGCGGCACAAGAACCACTGGTCGACCCTGTACAACTCGCCCATGCCGTACGCCCAGTTCTTCGACGGCGGCCAGGCCTTCCACGCCGTCTACGGCTCGATCTACACCACCGTCGGCTCCTGGGGCTGCGTGAACCTCCGGCTCGGCGACGCGAAGAAGCTGTGGGACGTGCTGAAGAAAGGCGACAGGGTGTACGTGTGGGGGCACCGGACCGGTACCTGACCCGCGGGTGCGTGGGTCCGTGCGCGGCCCCGTACGTGAGTCCGTGGGCGGCGGGTACCCGTGGGCGGCCGGTAGCCGTACCGGGGGCTGTGCCGGAGGGCTGTCGGAGGCCTCTGAGACACTGGGGGCGCGATGAGAGAGACAGCGACTGCACCGACCGCGCCCCTGCGCGCCCGCGCCGAGATCGATCTGGCCGCCCTGCGGGCCAACGCGCGGACCCTGCGTGCCCTCGCGCCGGGCGCGGCCCTGATGGCCGTGGTGAAGTCCGACGCGTACGGCCACGGGGCCGTCCGCTGTGCCCGTGCGGCCGTCGAGGCGGGCGCGAGCTGGCTCGGCACGGCCACCCCCGAGGAGGCGCTGGCGCTGCGCGCGGACCCCGGGCTGCCCGCGGACGTGCGGATCATGTGCTGGCTGTGGACCCCGGGCGGGCCCTGGCGCGAGGCCGTCGAGGCCGGTCTCGACGTGTCGGTGAGCGGGATGTGGGCCCTGCGGGAGGTGACCGAGGCGGCGCGTGCGGCCGGGCGGCACGCGCGCGTGCAGCTCAAGGCCGACACCGGCCTCGGGCGCAACGGCTGCCAGCCCGCCGACTGGCCCGAGCTGGTCCGCGAGGCGCTGCGTGCCGAGGCGGCGGGGCTGGTCCGGATCACCGGACTGTGGTCGCACTTCGCCTGCGCCGACGAGCCCGGCCACCCCTCCGTCGCCGCCCAGCTCACCCTCTTCCGCGAGCTGCTCGGGTACGCCGAGGAGCAGGGCGTGCGCCCCGAGGTGCGGCACATCGCCAACTCGCCGGCCACCCTGACCCTCCCCGAGACCCACTTCGACCTCGTCCGCACGGGCATCGCGCTCTACGGCCTCTCGCCCAGCCCTGAGCTGGGCAGCGCGGCCGACTTCGGCCTGCGCCCCGTGATGACGCTGTCCGCCTCCCTCGCCCTGGTGAAGCACGTACCGGGCGGGCACGGGGTCAGCTACGGACACCACTACGTCACCCCCGGCGAGACCACCCTCGGGCTCGTCCCCGTCGGCTACGCCGACGGCGTCCCGCGGCACGCCTCCGGCACCGGTCCCGTCCTGGTCGGCGGCAAGTGGCGGACGGCCGCCGGGCGCATCGCCATGGACCAGTTCGTCGTGGACCTCGGCGGTGACGAACCCGAAGCGGGCGCGGAGGCCGTGCTCTTCGGTCCGGGCGACCGGGGCGAGCCGACCGCCGAGGACTGGGCCCAGGCCGCGGGCACGATCGCATACGAAATCGTCACCCGCATCGGAACCCGCGTTCCCCGCGTCTATGTGAACGGGGAACCGAGTGGGCAAGAACCAGGGGACGGACCGCGCAGCGGTCCGGGCAACGGCGACTGACCCTCGGGTTCGGCCGCGGCACAACCCGGTTACACCTGTATCAACGGCGACAGCGGCACCACCGGTGACGGCAGGCTCGTCGGCGTCACCCGTGTCACCTAACCAGCGAACTGCAGTACGGCGAGGAGGAGCGGTACGTGAGCGAGAGCAGTGCGGAGGCCGTAGCGGAAGCCGCCGCGGCGGCCGTCGTCGCCTCGGCCACGGGGGCGGCCTCCGGCAGCTGGCGCAAGGTGACCGGCGTCGCCGGGGCCGCCATAGGGGTGCTCGCCGCCGGGGCGGCCGCCGGGGTCGCCCTGGAGCGGATGACCGTCGGCCGCGGGATGCGGCGCAAGGCCCGGCTGGCACTGGACTCGGCGGGCCCGTACGGCACCCTGCGCGGCACGCCCGGCAAGGCGTACGCCGACGACGGCACCGAGCTGTACTACGAGGTCGACGAGGTGGAGCCCGACCTCGGCGCGGCCGTCTCGCCGCGCCGCCGCCGGCTCTTCGGCCGCAAGGCGCCCGCGCCGGTCACCGTCGTCTTCAGCCACGGCTACTGCCTCAACCAGGACTCCTGGCACTTCCAGCGGGCGGCGCTGCGCGGGGTCGTCCGCACCGTGCACTGGGACCAGCGCAGCCACGGCCGCTCCGGGCGGGGCGTCGCCCAGCACGAGAACGGGGTGGAGCTCACCATCGACCAGCTCGGCCGGGACCTGAAGGCCGTCCTGGACGCGGCCGCGCCGGAGGGGCCGCTCGTGCTGGTCGGCCACTCCATGGGCGGGATGACCGTGATGGCGCTGGCCGCCCAGTATCCCGACCTGATCCGGCAGCGGGTGGTCGCCACCGCCTTCGTCGGTACCTCGTCCGGGCGGCTCGGCGAGGTCAACTTCGGGCTGCCGGTCGCCGGGGTCGCCGCCGTGCGCAGGGTCCTGCCGGGCGTGCTGAAGGCGCTGGGCACGCAGGCCGCGCTGGTGGAGAAGGGGCGGCGGGTCACCGCGGACCTCTTCGCGGGGATCATCAAGCGGTACTCGTTCGCGTCCAAGGACGTCGACCCGGCGGTGGAGCGGTTCGCGGAGCGGATGATCGAGTCGACGCCGATCGACGTGGTCGCCGAGTTCTACCCGGCCTTCACCGACCACGACAAGACCGCCGCGCTCGCCTACTTCCAGAACCTGCCGGTGCTGGTGCTGGCCGGGGTGCAGGACCTCGTCACGCCCAGTGAGCACAGCGAGGTGATCGCCGACCTGCTGCCCGACGCCGAACTGGTGCTCGTCGCGGACGCCGGGCACCTCGTCATGCTGGAACACCCGGAAGTGGTCACCGACCGCCTCGCCGACCTGCTCACCCGCGCGGGTGCCGTGCCGGCAGGGGCTACCGTAAGTGGCTATGGAAGCACCAGCAGCACGGCACAGCCAGGCTGAGATCGAGTTGACCGTGACCTCCCCCGAGCAGATGGGGGAGCTGGGCCGCCGGCTGGCGAAGACGCTGCGCGCCGGTGACCTGGTGATGCTCAGCGGGGAGCTCGGTGCCGGCAAGACGACGCTGACGCGCGGGCTCGGGGAAGGGCTCGGCGTGCGCGGGGCCGTCACCTCGCCGACCTTCGTGATCGCCCGTGTCCATCCGTCCCTCGGGGACGGGCCGCCGCTCGTCCACGTCGACGCGTACCGCCTGGGCGGCGGGCTCGACGAGATGGAGGACCTGGACCTCGACGTCTCGCTGCCGGAGTCCGTGGTCGTCGTGGAGTGGGGCGAGGGCAAGGTCGAGGAGCTGACCGACGACCGGCTCATGGTCCGCATCCACCGGACGGCCGGCGACACCACCGACGAGGCGCGGCATGTGACGGTGGCGGGGCTGGGCGAGCGGTGGGACGGGGTGGATCTCGGGGTGCTGTCGGCCTGAGCGGCGTGTGAACGTTCCGACAAGGCGTCGGCAAGATGTTGCGCCGGGTGCATCGGGCGTGGTCACATGGTATCCAGTCCGTGGTTAGGTCTACCTAACCATGTCCGCCCCCGTACGTCAGGAGGCGCCCGTGTCCGTGTCCCAGTCCGAGGAGCGGCGACCGGTCGCGGTCGCCGTGGTCCCCGGGGTCTCCATGGGGCAACTGCTGGCGTCGTGCGCGGCGGCCGATGCGGTGTCCCGGCCGCCGAGAGCGCCGGAGCCGGCGTCGAGGCCGGCCGCGCAGGACCGCAAGGCCGCCTAGGCCCGCGCCCCAAAGGGGCGCGGGGAACTGCGCGACCAGGCACGACGGTGCCGCAGCCGATAGATCGCAGCACTTCCCCCCGGAGCGGTCAGGGGGTTCGGCCGGTGGGTCCCTGCGGGCGCGTGGGGGCTTGTCGCGCAGTTCCCCGCGCCCCCCAGGTGGCGGCTGCGCCGCCGACTGGTTCCGTCGGCGCGACCGTAGCCGCTTTCGGGGGCGCTCAGCGGATCACGACCACCTTCACGCCGATCGTGGCGAAGTTCCACATCGCGTTGCCGTCCGCGCGGGTCTCCCGGATGCCGCCGGTCCTGACCGTCGGGTCGGGGGGTGCGGCGGGGCGTTGCGT
Organism: Streptomyces sp. NPDC051987; assembly: GCF_040680735.1. Lineage (NCBI taxonomy): Bacteria > Bacillati > Actinomycetota > Actinomycetes > Kitasatosporales > Streptomycetaceae > Streptomyces > Streptomyces sp. NPDC051987. Next base: position 69,674 of record NZ_JBFAXI010000004.1, read on the forward strand.
GGTGGCGGCGCTGAAGCCGATGGCCGAGCCGTCCTTCGTGGTGGTGAAGCGGACCACGTGCTCGATGGGGAGCCCGTCGGTGCCCGTGATCGCCTTCGAGCGGGACGTCACCCAGTAGGAACCCAGCGGTGGGTCGACGGTGCCCGGGTTCACCGTGAAGGTGCGCTCGACACGGCCCCGCTCGTTGACGAGCCAGACCCGGTCGTCGTCCACCGAGTACACCACCCGTTCACCCGTCCCGGAACCGTTCGGCAGGGCGGTGGGGTGGCGGTGGTCGCGGGGCGCCTTGGTGGCCGGCGCGCCGGGCGCGGGGCTCGCCGACGCCCGGCCGCCGAGACCGGGCGGTACGGTGGCCGAGGCCTGGTAGGCGAGGAATCCGACCACCCCGACAGCCGCCGCGGTGAGGCCGGCCACGACTGACGAGCTGGTCCCTGCCACGTGCGCCACCTCTGCTTGCCGTAGAGCATCGCCGTATATGTCGTACTTCGTGCAGACCGTAGCAGTCAGTGACCGTCCGACCCGGCCGGGCGTGCTCGCGGCGCCGGAGCCGTAGGCTGTTCGCGTGCTCTTGCTCGCTCTGGATACCGCCACCCCCGCCGTCACCGTCGCGCTGCACGACGGTACGGCCGTCATCGCCTCGTCGAGCCAGGTGGACGCGCGCCGGCACGGCGAGCTGCTGCTGCCGGCCGTCGACCGCGTCCTCGCCGAGGCGGGCGTCAAGCTGGACGCCGTCACCGGGATCGTCACCGGCATCGGCCCCGGCCCCTACACCGGCCTCAGGGTCGGCCTGATGACCGCCGACACCTTCGGGCTCGCGCTCGGCGTGCCCGTCCACGGCCTGTGCACGCTCGACGGGCTCGCCTACGCGGCCGACATCGAGAAGGGCCCGTTCGTCGTCGCGACCGACGCCCGCCGCAAAGAGGTCTACTGGGCGCTGTACCAGGACTCGCGCACCCGGCTCACCGAGCCCGCGGTCGACCGGCCCGCCGACATCGCCGAGAAGGTGGCCGGGCTGCCCGCCGTCGGCGCCGGGGCGCTGCTCTACCCCGACACCTTCCCGGCCGCGCACGAGCCCGAGCACGTCTCCGCCGCGGCCCTGGCGTCGCTGGCCGCCGAGCGGCTGGCCGCGGGGCGGGAACTGCCCGCACCCCGGCCGCTGTACCTGCGCCGGCCGGACGCCCAGGTGCCCAGGAACTACAAGGTGGTCACCCCGAAGTGACCGCGAAGCTGCGCGAGATGCGCTGGTGGGACATCGACCCGGTGCTTGAGCTGGAGAAGGACCTGTTCCCCGAGGATGCCTGGTCCCGGGGGATGTTCTGGTCGGAACTGGCGCACGCGAGGGGGCCGGCGGCGACCCGGCGGTACGTGGTGGCCCTGGACGGCGACCAGGTCGTCGGGTACGGGGGGCTCGCCGCGCAGGGCGCCGCCTCCGAGGGCGGCTCCGCCGCGGTGGGGGACATCCAGACCATCGCCGTACGCCGTGACCAGTGGGGCTCCGGGCTCGGCGGCGAACTGCTCACCGAGCTGCTGCGGGCCGCGACCGCCTTCGAGTGCGCCGAGGTCATGCTCGAATGCCGGGTGGACAACATCCGCGCCCAGAAGCTCTACGAGCGGTTCGGCTTCGAGCCCATCGGGTTCAGACGCGGCTACTACCAGCCGGGCAATGTGGACGCCCTGGTGATGCGCCTGACGACCGGGCAGCCCGGCAGTGGCTCCGCCACCGGGCCCACCTCCGAACAAGGAACCGAGAACAATGGCTGACGAACCCCTGGTGCTGGGGATCGAGACCTCCTGCGACGAGACCGGCGTCGGCATCGTCCGGGGCACCACCCTGCTCGCCGACGCCGTCGCCTCCTCCGTCGACGAGCACGCCCGCTTCGGCGGGGTCGTGCCCGAGGTGGCGTCGCGGGCGCACCTGGAGGCGATGGTCCCGACCGTCGAGCGGGCGCTCAAGGAAGCCGGCGTGAGCGCCAGGGACCTCGACGGCATCGCGGTCACGGCCGGACCCGGACTGGCGGGCGCACTGCTGGTCGGCGTCTCGGCGGCCAAGGCGTACGCGTACGCGCTCGGCAAGCCGCTCTACGGCGTCAACCATCTCGCCTCGCACATCTGCGTCGACCAGCTGGAGCACGGCCCGCTCCCGGAGCCGACGATGGCCCTCCTGGTCTCCGGCGGCCACTCCTCCCTCCTGCTCTCCTCGGACATCACCTCCGACGTGCGGCCGCTCGGCGCGACCATCGACGACGCGGCCGGCGAGGCCTTCGACAAGATCGCCCGCGTGCTGAACCTGGGCTTCCCCGGCGGTCCGGTCATCGACCGGTACGCGAAGGAGGGCGACCCGGAGGCGATCGCCTTCCCGCGCGGTCTGACCGGCCCCCGAGACCCGGCGTACGACTTCTCCTTCTCCGGTCTCAAGACGGCGGTGGCCCGCTGGATCGAGGCGAAGCGGGCGGCGGGCGAGGAGGTCCCGGTGCGGGACGTGGCCGCCTCCTTCCAGGAGGCGGTCGTGGACGTCCTGACCCGCAAGGCCGTCCGGGCCTGCCGGGACGAGGGCGTGGACCACCTGATGATCGGCGGCGGGGTCGCCGCCAACTCCCGGCTGCGCGCCCTCGCGCAGGAGCGCTGCGAGGCGGCCGGCATCCGGCTGCGGGTACCGCGGATGAAGTTGTGCACGGACAACGGCGCGATGGTGGCCGCCCTCGGCGCGGAGATGGTCGCCCGCAACCGGACCCCGTCCGGCTGGGACCTCTCGGCGGACAGCTCCCTGCCGGTGACGGACCCGCACGTCCCCGGCGACCACGACCACGTGCACGAGGTCAGCAAGGAGAACCTGTACTCGTGACGGTCGCGGCGATGTGGGAGGCGCGGGCGACGCAGGGCCGGGGCGCGGACCTGCTCGCGTGGGCCCGCGCACAGGAACTGCCCGGCGCCCCGCTGCGCCGGGAGACCTTCCGGGCACCGCAGGACCGGGTGCTGGTGATCACCTGGTGGGAGGCGTCGTACGACGACTCGGGCATCCCCGAACTCCCCGAGCCGCCCGGCGACTTGGTGGCCCGGCCGGTGCACCGCTGGCGGTTCGAGTCGGTGGGTGACACCCCCTAGGACCGCTCCCCTCCCGCAGGGGAGCGGTCAGTCCACCTCCGTCGTGCAGCGCAGCACCCGGTCAGGGCCCAGCCGGCGTACCGGGCCGGTCAGCCGCAGCCGGGTCACGGCGCGCACCTCCGCGCTCGACGCCGCCACCCGCAGCTCCAGGTCTCCCGGTTCCACCACCCGCGCTCCCTCGCGGTCGGTGAAGGCCGACAGGTCGGCGTGGAAGCGGAAGGTCAGGCGCCGGGACGCGCCGGGGGCCGCGTCCACCCGCTGGTAGCCGATCAGGCGGACGTCCGGGCGGGTCACCGAGGCCACCGGGTCGTGCAGGTAGAGCTGGACGACCTCGGTGCCCGCCCGGTCGCCGGTGTTGCGGACCGTCAGCGTGACGTCGTACGAGCCGTCCGTGCCGATCTCGGCCGTGTCCGGCGAGGCCAGGGCCCACGCGAACGTCGTGTACGAGCGGCCGTGCCCGAAGGGGTACTGCGGGGTCGGGTCCAGGTTGCTGACCTCGCCCGCGAGGCCCAGTGGAGGCTGGAGATAGGTCCAGGGCTGGCCGCCCGGCACGCGCGGGACGCTGACCGGGAGGCGGCCCGACGGGTTGACGCGGCCGGACAGCACCCCCGCCACCGCCGGGCCGCCCTCCTCCCCGGGGAAGAACGCCTGCACCACGGCGCCGAGCCGGCCGTCCCAGCGGCCCAGCGCGTACGGGCGCCCGGTGAGGAGGACGAGGACCACCGGGACGCCCGTGGCGAGCAGCGCGTCCAGCAGGCCGCCCTGGACGCCGGGCAGGTCCAGATCGGCCACGTCGCAGCCCTCGCCCGAGGTGCCCCGGCCGAAGAGGCCCGCCCGGTCGCCCAGGACCGCCACGCACACGTCGGCCTCCGCGGCGCGGGCCACCGCCTCCTCGAAGCCGGAGGTGTCGGGGTCCGTCACGTCGCAGCCCTCGGCGAAGGTGACCTTGGCGTCGGGGAGTTCGGCGCGGAGCGCGTCGAGGACGGTCGGGACGGCGATCCCCAGGTCGACCTCGGGATGGTGGGTCAGCACGTGCGAGGGGAAGGAGTAGCAGCCGAGCATGGCGAGCGCGTCGGCCGCCCGGGGGCCCACCACCGCGATACGGGTGTCGGGGGCGAGCGGGAGGGTGCCGTCCGGGTTGTCCAGCAGGACCACGGACTCCTCCGCCAGGCGGCGCGCCAGCGCGCGGTTCGCCGTCGAGTCGAGGTCGACCTGCTCCGCCGAGACGGGCTCCCAGCCCTCGTCCAGCAGGCCCAGCTCGCACTTCTGGAGCAGGACGCGGCGGGCCGCCCGGTCCACCAGGGCCTCGGGCACCGCACCCTCGCGGACCGCCGCCACCAGCGGGCGGCCGTAGCACTTCAGGGTCGGGAGCTCGACGTCGATGCCCGCCGCGAGCGCGAGGTGGGCCGCCTCCGCGTCGGTGCCCGCGACGCGGTGGAGGGTCCGGAGGAAGCCGATGCCGAAGTAGTCGGCGACCACGGTGCCGGTGAAGTCCCATGCGGTGCGCAGGAGGTCGGTCAGGAGGCGGGGGTCGGCGGAGGCGGGGACGCCGTCGGTCTCGTTGTACGCCGCCATCACCGAACGGGCCCCGCCCTCCCGGAGCGCCATCTCGAACGGGGGGAGGGTGACGTCCGCGAACTCCCGTACCCCGGCCCGGACCGGGGCGAGGTTGCGGGCGCCGGCAGAGGAGGCGTAGCCGGCGAAGTGCTTGAGGGTGGCGATGACCCCGGCCTGCTCCAGTCCCCGGACGTACGCCGTGCCGACCGTGCCGACCAGGTACGGGTCCTCGCCGATCGTCTCCTCGACCCGTCCCCAGCGCGGGTCGCGGACCACGTCCAGGACGGGCGCCAGGCCCTGGTGGACGCCGACCGAGCGGAGGTCGCTGCCGATGTGCCGGCCCAGCTCCTCGACCAGCGGCGGGTCGAAGGCGGCGCCCCAGGCGAGCGGGACCGGGTAGGCCGTCGCCTGCCAGGCCGTGAAACCGGCCAGGCACTCCTCGTGGGCGATCGCCGGGATGCCGAAGCGGCCGGCCGCGACGATCCGACGCTGGGCGCGGGCCAGTGCGCGCACGCCCAGCGCCGGGTCCACGGGGGCGGTGCCGAAGGAGCGGGTCAGCTGGCCGAGGCCGAGGGTGATCAGCTCGTCCCATTCGTAGTCGGCGGTCATCTCGCGTTGCAGCGGGGCGACCCCGTCACCGTCCGTGGCGGCGCCCACCCACACGCCGTACAGCTGGGCGGTCTTCTCCTCCAGCGTCATCCGGCCGAGCAGGTCGTCGACGCGGGCGGCGGCGGGCAGTGCGGGGTCGCGCCAAGGAGCGGTGGTCATGAAACTCCCGTCTCTGTGCTGCGCGAATGTTTCGTACCACACACCGAATGTTCCGGGAACCTATGGCGTGCAGAGGTCTTCGTCAAGGGGGAGTGCGGGGATACGATCGCGGTCATGACGCCTCCGAAGTCCGCAGAAACGCAGACGGCGACCCTCGCCGAAATCGCCCGTGAGGCCGGGGTGTCCGCTCCGACTGTTTCGAAGGTCCTGAACGGGCGGGCCGATGTCGCCCCGGCCACCCGCACCCGGGTGGAGGAACTGCTGCGCGCCTACGGCTACCGGCGGCGCCGTGCCGAGGCCTCCCGGTCGCCGCTGATCGACCTGGTCTTCCACGAGCTGGAGAGCGCCTGGGCGATGGAGGTCATCCGGGGGGTGGAGAACGTGGCCCGGGACGCCGGCCTGAGTGTCGTGCTCAGCGAGAGCGCGGGCCGGCTCACCCCGGGGCGGACGTGGGCCGACCAGGTGGCGGCGCGGCGGCCGCACGGGGTGGTGCTGGTGCTGTCGGGGCTCGACGAGTCGCAGCGGGCGCTGCTGCTGAGCCGGTCGATCCCGTTCGTGGTGATGGACCCGGCGGGGGACCCGGGACCGGACGTGCCGTCGATCGGGGCGACGAACTGGCAGGGCGGGCTGGCCGCCACCCGGCACCTGGTGGAGCTGGGCCACCGGCGGATCGGGGCGATCAGCGGGCCGTCCCGGATGATGTGCAGCAGGGCCCGGGTGGACGGGTACCGGGCCGCGCTGGAGACCGCCGGGCTGCCGGTCGATCCGGCCCTGATCAAGGCCGGTGACTTCCATCACGACGCCGGCTACCGGCTCGGCCTGGAGCTGCTGCGCATGCCGGACCGGCCGACCGCGGTCTTCACCGGCAACGACCTGCAGGCGCTCGGGCTCTACGAGGCCGCGCGCGAGCTGGGGCTGCGCATCCCGGAGGACGTCAGCGTCGTCGGGTTCGACGATCTGCCGGTGGCCCGCTGGGTGGGGCCGCCGCTGACGACCGTACGGCAGCCGCTGACCGAGATGGCCGAGGCGGCGGCGCGGCTGGTGCTGGAGATGGGGCGGGTGGAGGAAGCGACCACCGCGACCCGGGTGGAGCTGGCGACGAGTCTGGTGGTGCGGTCGAGCACGGCGGCGCCCGCGAGCGCCTGAGGCGTGCGTGGCTGGAAGATGACGTATTGACGGGTGGTGCGGGCGCCCCCACACTCCTCCGAAGCCAATCGGTTGCACAACCGAAACTTTCGGAGGCTACCCGCATGAGAACCTCCAGAACCTCCACGACCCGGCGCACGTTCGGGAATCTGTTACGGGCGGGGCTGGCCGGTCTGGTCGCGGGCGTCGGCCTGTTCGCCGCCGGCACCGCTCCCGCCCACGCCGCCGACACCCCGCTGCGCGACCTGGCCGCCGCGAAGGGCAAGGTCATCGGCACCGCCGTCACCGGCTCCAAGCTCACCGGCACCTACGGCGACCTCGCCGGCAGTCAGTTCAGCTCCCTGACCCCGGGCAACGCCATGAAGTGGGGGACGGTCGAGCCCAGCCAGGGCAGCTTCAACTGGAGCGAGGCCGACCAGATCGTCGCCTTCGCCCAGGCCCACAACCAGCAGGTGCGCGGCCACACCCTGGTCTGGTACAGCCAGAACCCCGGCTGGCTGACGAACGGCACCTGGACCTCGGCCCAGCTCGGCAGCCTGCTGCAGAACCACATCAGCACCGAGGTCGGCCGCTACAAGGGGAAGATCGCCGCCTGGGACGTCGTCAACGAACCCTTCAACGAGGACGGCAGCTACCGGTCGACGATCTGGTACAACGGCCTCGGTTCCGACTACATCGCCAACGCCCTGACCTGGGCGCACGCGGCCGACCCCGCCGCCAAGCTGTACATCAACGACTACAACGTCGAGGGCGTCAACGCGAAGAGCACCGCCCTGTACAACCTGGTCAAGGACCTGAAGAGCCGGGGCGTCCCGATCGACGGGGTGGGCCTGCAGGCGCACCTGATCCTCGGCCAGGTGCCCGCCACCCTCCAGCAGAACATCCAGCGCTTCGCCGACCTGGGCGTCGACGTGGCGATCACCGAGCTGGACATCCGGATGGCGCTGCCCGCGGACAGCGCCAAACTCGCCCAGCAGAAGGCGGATTTCACGTCGGTGGTGGCCGCGTGCGTGGCCGTGAGCCGCTGCGTCAACGTCACCGTATGGGGCTTCGCCGACTCGGACTCCTGGGTGGACAGCACCTTCCCGGGCTACGGCGCGGCGACGCCGTACGACGCGAACTACGTGCCGAAACCGGCGTACTACGGCATCGCGGAGGCGCTCGGAGGCACCACGACGCCCCCGCCGCCGACCGGCGCCTGCACCGCCGCCTACAGCGTGACCAGCCAGTGGAACACCGGGTTCACGGGCCAGGTGACGATCTCCTGTGCCGGGGCCGCGCTGAACTCCTGGCACGTGAGCTGGACCTACGGCGCGGGCCAGCAGATCACCCAGGCCTGGAACGCCGGCTGCACCCAGTCGGGCGCGGTCGTCACCTGCTCCAACGCCTCCTACAACGGGACGGTCGGAGACGGGAGTTCGGTGACCTTCGGGTTCAACGCGACCTGGAGCGGGAGCAATCCGGTGCCCGCCGTCACCCTGGGCTGAACCCCGACTGAGAAGGGTGAGATTCTCCGAAGAAAACCTCTTCGCGCCCCTCGCGCTAACAGTCCCCTAATAATTCGGACTTACGTTCCTGCCTTGTGACGGGACACGAGGAGCAGGGCGACGCGGGCAGACGAGTGGGCCGGCGGTCGAGAGCGCTGAAGATCGCCGGCCTCACCCTGGCGGGGGCCATGACGCTCGGCATCGCCGCCGCGGGGTGGGCCTACTGGCACCTCAACGACAACATCAAGAGCGTCGACATCAACAGCGCGCTCGGGGACGACCGTCCGGCGAAGGCGGTGACGACGCCGACGGCCGCCGCGTCCGCCTCCGCGTCCCCGTTGCCCACCGGTTCGACGAACATCCTGGTGCTCGGTTCGGACTCGCGCAGCGGCAAGGAGAACAAGAAGCTCGGCGGCGGCAGCAGCTCGGGCGCCCGCTCCGACACCGCGATGGTCGTGCACATCGACGCGGGCCGCACGTCGGCCACCGTCGTCAGCATCCCGCGCGACACCCTCGTCACCCGGCCCTCCTGCCCGCTCGCCTCCGGCGGCTCGACGTCCGTCGCCTACGGCGCGATGTTCAACAGCGCCTACTCGGTGGGCGGGGCGGTGTGCGCGGTCAAGACGGTCGAGTCGATCACCGGCGTCCGCATGGACCACTACCTGGAGATCGACTTCTCGGGCTTCGCCAAGCTGGTCGACGCGCTCGGCGGGGTGACCGTGACCACCGACCAGGACATCGACGACGACGACAGCCACCTGCACCTGAAGAAGGGCACCCACCACCTGGACGGCACCCGGGCCCTGGCGCTCGCCCGAACCCGGCACGGCATAGGCGACGGCAGCGACCTGGGCCGGATAGGCCTCCAGCAGAAACTGGTGAAGGCCCTCCTCGACCAGATGGCCTCCACCAGCCTGCTGACCGACCCGGCCAAGCTCTACGAGGTCGCCGACGCGGTCACCTCCAGCCTCACCACCGACACCGGCCTGGACTCCCTCAGCGAACTGATGCGGCTGGGCCAGAGCCTGAAGAGCCTCACCTCCGCCCACGTCAGGACCGTGATGATGCCCGTGGTGACCGCTCCCTCGGACCCCAACCGGGTGATCGCGAAGGAACCGGCGGCGAGCGACCTGTGGGCGTCCCTGCGCTGAGGCCCGCGGGGGGCGGAAAAAAATCCGAGGGAATTCCGGTGCGCGTGTCGATCCGGATGAGGGCCGTTCGACGCAAGGGTGAGATGCGGGGAGAGACCCCGCCGCGAACCGAGGAGTCACCGTGCCCCGTTACCTGTCGCTCGTACGGATCGACGAGACCGCCGTCCCCGCCGAGGGGCCCAGCGAGGAGCTGATGCAGCGGATGGGCGAGCTGATCGAGGAGATCACCAAGGCCGGCGTGATGCTGGACACCGCAGGGCTCACGCCGACCTCCCAGGGCACTCGGGTGCACTGGGAGGGCGGGAAGATCTCCGTCACCGACGGGCCGTTCACCGAGGCCAAGGAGGTCGTCGGCGGCTACGCGATCATGCAGTGCAAGGACAAGGCCGAGGCCCTGGAGTGGACCAAGCGGTTCCTCAAGGTGCACGAGGAGTTCTGGACGGTGACCTGCGAGGTACGGGAGATCGCGGAGGGCTGACCCTCCTGGCGTACGTCCGATGGTGGGTGTTGCATGGGGGGCTGTGAGCACACAGCCCCCCGCGGAGGCCTCCGCCGACACCGGCACCCGGGCCGACACCGACGCCGGTGCCCGGACCGGTGACGAGGCCGGTGCCCGGACCGGTGACGAGGCCGGTGCCCGGACCGGTGACGAGGCCCGTGCCCGCCACGCCATCGAGACCGTCTTCCGGCTCGAAGCGCCCCGCGTGATCGCCGGCGTCGCCCGGATCGTCCGGGACGTCGGCATCGCGGAGGAACTGGCACAGGACGCGCTGGTCGCCGCCCTGGAGCGGTGGCCCCGGGACGGCGTGCCCGACAACCCGGGCGCCTGGCTCATGGCCACCGCCCGCCACCGCGCCGTCGACCTCGTCCGGCGCCGGGAGAACTACGCCCGCAAGCTCGCGGAGATCGGCCGCAGCACGGCGACGACGGCCCCGCCCGAGGAGCCCGCCGACCCGGAGGACATCGACGACGACCTGCTCCGCCTGGTCTTCACCACCTGCCACCCGGTGCTGTCGCCCGAGGCTCGCACGGCCCTCACCCTGCGCCTCCTCGGCGGCCTGAGCACGGCCGAGATCGCCCGCGCCTTCCTCGTCCCCGAGCCGACCGTCGCCCAGCGCATCGTCCGCGCCAAGCGCACCCTCGCGACGAAGGACATCGCCTTCGAGGTGCCGTACGGCCCCGACCGCGAGGCCCGGCTCGGGTCGGTCCTGGACGTCATCTACCTGATCTACAACGAGGGGTACGCGGCCACCGCGGGCGACGACTGGCTGCGCCCGTCCCTGTGCGAGGACGCGCTGCGGCTGGCCCGCCTCCTGTCCGGGCTGATGCCGAAGGAACCGGAGGTGCACGCCCTCACCGCCCTCCTCGAGTTCCAGTCCTCCCGAGCGGCGGCCCGCACCGGCCCCGACGGCGAACCCGTCCTGCTGCGCGACCAGAACCGCCGCCGCTGGAACCGCATGCTCATCGCCCGCGGCATCAGGGCCCTGGCCCGCGCGGACGCCACGGCGACCGGCGCCCCGGGCCCGTACGCCCTCCAGGCGGCCATCGCGGCCTGCCACGCGCACGCGTACACCTACGAGGAGACCGACTGGACGGCCATCGCCACCCTGTACGGCCTGCTGGCCGCCCGCTCCCCGTCCCCGGTCGTCGAGCTGAACCGCGCGGTGGCCGTGTCGATGGCCCAGGGCCCGGCGGCGGCCCTGGCGATCGTGGACCCGCTGACCGCCGAACCCGCCCTCCGCGACTACCACCTGCTGCCGAGCGTGCGCGGCGACCTGCTGGTGCGCCTCGGGCGCACGGCCGAGGCCCGCACGGAGTTCGCACGCGCCGCGGGGCTGGCCCGCAACGAACGGGAGCGCGAACTGCTGCTGCGACGGGCCCGGGAGTCCTAGCCCGGCTGTCCGGGTGCGGACCGATGGGGACTGGTCGCTTTCAGGGGCGGCGGATCGCTCAGGACCGCGCCGGTCGGCCCAGCAGCATGGTGGGCGCCCCCGCCACCCGGGTCAGGAACACGGTCGCCGCGTTCGGGCCCTGCGGCCTGACCTTCCTGCGCAGCTCCTCCGGCTCCACGGCCGAGCCGCGCTTCTTGACGGTCAGGATCCCGACCTCGCGCTCCCGCAGCAGGGCCTTCAGCTTTTTGACGTTGAAGTGGAGCTGGTCGGTGATCTCGTACGCCGTCGCGTAGGCGGTGGCGTGGAGGCCGTCGGCCGTGATGTACGCGATCGTCGGGTCGATCAGGCCGCCGTCCAGCTCCTCGGCCACCTCGGCGACCAGGTGGGCGCGGACGACGGCGCCGTCCGGCTCGTAGAGGTAGCGGCCGACCGGGCGGACGGCCGGGTCGGGCAGGCCGCGGCCGAGCAGGGTGCGCGGACCGGGCAGCAGGGTGGCGCGGACGGCCCCCGGGGCACCGGTGCCGAACCACAGCACGGCCTCCTTCACGTCTCCCGCGTCCGAGATCCACTCCGCCTCGGCGTCCGCCGGGACCGTTTCGTGCGGGATGCCGGGGGCGATCTTCAGCGCGGCCACCCGGGCGGTCGCCGCGGTCGCCACCGCCCAGGACAGGGGCGGCGAGTAGGCCTCCGGGTCGAAGACGCGGCCCCGGCCGCCGCGCCGGGCCGGGTCGACGAAGACGGCGTCGTACCCGGCGGTGTCCACCTCCTGGACGTCCGCCTCCCGGACCTCGATCAGGCCGGCGAGCCCGAGTGCGTCGGCGTTCGCCCGCGCGGTGGCCGCCGTCACCGGGTCCCGGTCCACGGCGAGCACGCGGATGCCGGCCCGCGCGAGCGCGATCGCGTCGCCGCCGATCCCGCAGCACAGGTCGGCCACCGAGGTCACGCCGAGCGCCCGCAGCCGCCGGGCCCGGTACGTGGCGACACTCGCCCGGGTCGCCTGCTCGACCCCGTTCGGCGTGAAGAACATGCGGCCCGCGTCCGCCTCCCCGAACTTCGCCGCCGCCCGCTGCCGCAGCCGGGCCTGGCCCAGCGCCGCCGACACCAGCTCGGCGGGGTGCTCGCGGCGCAGCCGGGTGGCGACCGCGAGCTCGTCGGCGGGCGCGGTGCCGCGCACCTCGTCGAGGAGGGCGCGGCCCTCGGTGGTGAGGAGGAGGGAGAGGTGGTCGTTCACCGGGTCATTGTCGGCCAGTCGGTGGATGGTTCGCCGCCGGCCGCGGTTTCTGCCGGGGTTCCGGGGAGGTGGCTGGAAAGATCCGGCACCATGCGAGTAGTCGTACAAAATGACAAAAACAGGGTGGTTTCGGCCCTTGCCGCTCTCGCCGCCGTGGCCGCCGTCGCCGTCGTCTCCGGCTGCGCCGGACCGGCGGGCCCGGCCGATGTCCGCCCCGCCGCGGGCCAGCAGGCCCACCGCCCCGCCGCCCCCGACGACCACGCCGCCCTGGTCGCCGCCGCCCGGCGCTGGGGGCTGGACGCGGTCCCGCTGCGGCCCCCGGCGCCGCCGGCGCACAAGCCGACGATCACCGCTCGCGACGGCTTCGAGGTGGACGGTCAGCAGGAGGACGACCTGCCCCCGGTCTTCACCACCGTCCCCACCAGGAAGAAGGTCGTCTTCCTCACCATCGACGACGGCGCCGAGAAGGACCCGGACTTCCTGCGGATGATGAGCGACCTGCGGATCCCCTACACCGCTTTCCTCAGCAACTACCTGGTCAAGGACGACTACGGCTACTTCCGCCGGATGCAGGCCGAGGGCCACACCCTCAACAACCACACCCTCACCCACCCCTACCTGCCGGGTCTGACCTACGAGGAGCAGAAGCACGAGATCTGCGGCATGCAGGACATCATGAAGCGGCAGTTCGGCAAGGCGCCGACGGTCTTCCGCCCGCCCTACGGCAACTACAACGGCGACACGCTGCGCGCGGCCAAGTCCTGCGGCATCAAGTACGCGCCGATCTGGGACGAGGAGGTGTTCGTCGACCACTGGGAGTACCGCGAGTGGGACCGCTCGCTGCACCCCGGTGACATCGTCCTCACCCACTTCCGCGGCCGTGACGACTGGGACGGCACCATGGTCGACGACATGCGCCGCTTCCTGAACAAGGTCACCCGCGACGGCTACGCGGTGGCGCGCCTGGAGGACTACCTGTGAGCCGACCGAGGGCGACGGCCGCCGTCCTGGCCGCCGCCCTCCTGATGTCGGCCTGCGCGCCGTCCGTCGCCCCCATCGAACGGCTCGGCAGGAAGGCGGCCGACCGGGTGCACCCGCACGGCGCCGCGGGCGAGCCGGCGTACCGCCGGTGGGGGCTGGCCGCGCCGCTCTCCCCGGCTCCCCGCCCGCCGCTGCACCCGCTGTCGCTGCGCGCCGACCTCCCCCCGGTCGTCGACCACGTCCCCACCTCCGACCGGGTGGTCTTCCTGACCTACGACGACGGCGCCGAGAAGGACCCCCGCTTCGTCGACATGGTCCGCGAGCTGCGCCTGCCGGTGAGCCTGTTCCTCACGGACAGCGTGGTCGGCCCCGGCTACGGCCACTTCGCCCGCCTCCAGTCGGTCGGCGCGAGCATCCAGAACCACACCCTCGACCACCCGGCGATGCGCGGCCTGCCCTACGCCGGCCAGCGCGCCGAGATCTGCGGCCAGCAGGCGAAGCTCAAGTCCCGCTTCGGCATCCGCCCCCGCCTCTTCCGCCCGCCCTACGGCACCTACGACACCACCACCCTGCGCGCCGCGGCCGACTGCGGTGTGACGGCGGTGGTCCTGTGGCGGGCGGCGACGACCCCCGACGGCATCACCTACCGCACCGGCGACCGGCAACTCCGCCCCGGCGACATCATCCTGGTAGGCCCCGACGAGGCCCTCGGCCCATCCCTCAGAGAACGCACCACCACCCTGCTCCGCCGGGTACAGGCGGCCGGCCTGGCGGTGGGCCGGCTGGAGGACTACCTGTGACAAGTTCCCGGCCGACGTCGGCGCTCAGCCGCACATCCGCCTGTCCGGCCGCACATTCAGCCCGTCCGGCGTTCGAGGACGAGGCCGGAGGCCGACCGGCGGGGGTCTGGGGGCGGCAGCCCCCGGGGACGGTCACCACAACTCCGGCCACCCGGGATTTTTCGGCGCCGCGCCGCAGGCAATTGGCACTCCGCTTGACCGAGTGCTAATCGCGGTCATAGTCTCGGCTCTGGCACTCGGCAGATGAGAGTGCCAACAACGCGACGGGCAGGTCCGGCACCCGCGACGACGGATCCACCTGGTCGCCACCTCAGACAGTTAACCCCGTGAGATCTCCGAAGGGGGAGGTCGGATCGTGACGACCGCCAGCTCCAAGGTTGCCATCAAGCCGCTTGAGGACCGCATCGTGGTCCAGCCGCTCGACGCCGAGCAGACCACGGCCTCCGGCCTGGTCATCCCGGACACCGCGAAGGAGAAGCCCCAGGAGGGCGCCGTCCTCGCCGTGGGTCCGGGCCGTTTCGAGAACGGCGAGCGCCTGCCGCTCGACGTCAAGGTCGGCGATGTCGTGCTCTACAGCAAGTACGGCGGCACCGAGGTGAAGTACAACGGCGACGAGTACCTCGTCCTCTCGGCTCGCGACGTGCTCGCGATCATCGAGAAGTAACTCACCTCAAGCACATTCTGCTTTGAGCTGCGCCCCTGGCCCCCGCGATCTCATGAAGCCGGGCGTCAGGGGCGCGGTTCGTTTCACCCACGCTTTCCGAGAGGGCTGAACCGCTCCCATGGCGAAGATCCTGAAGTTCGACGAGGACGCCCGTCGCGCCCTTGAGCGCGGCGTCAACAAGCTTGCCGACACGGTGAAGGTGACGATCGGCCCCAAGGGCCGCAACGTCGTCATCGACAAGAAGTTCGGCGCCCCCACCATCACCAACGACGGTGTCACCATCGCCCGCGAGGTCGAGATCGAGGACCCGTACGAGAACCTCGGCGCCCAGCTGGTGAAGGAGGTGGCGACCAAGACCAACGACATCGCGGGTGATGGTACGACCACCGCCACCGTGCTGGCCCAGGCGCTCGTCCGCGAGGGCCTGAAGAACGTCGCCGCCGGTGCCTCCCCGGCCGCCCTGAAGAAGGGCATCGACGCCGCGGTCGCCGCCGTCTCCGAGGACCTGCTCGCGTCGGCCCGCCCGATCGACGAGAAGTCCGACATCGCCGCCGTCGCCGCGCTGTCCGCCCAGGACCAGCAGGTCGGCGAGCTCATCGCCGAGGCGATGGACAAGGTCGGCAAGGACGGTGTCATCACCGTCGAGGAGTCCAACACCTTCGGCCTGGAGCTGGACTTCACCGAGGGCATGGCCTTCGACAAGGGCTACCTGTCGCCGTACTTCGTGACGGACCAGGAGCGCATGGAGGCCGTCCTGGAGGACCCCTACATCCTCATCAACCAGGGCAAGATCTCCTCCATCGCCGACCTGCTCCCGCTGCTGGAGAAGGTCATCCAGGCGGGTGCCTCCAAGCCGCTGCTGATCATCGCCGAGGACGTCGAGGGTGAGGCCCTCTCCACCCTGGTCGTCAACAAGATCCGCGGCACCTTCAACGCGGTCGCGGTCAAGGCCCCCGGCTTCGGCGACCGCCGCAAGGCGATGCTGGAGGACCTGGCCATCCTGACCGGCGGCACGGTCGTCTCCGAGGAGGTCGGCCTCAAGCTCGACCAGGTCGGCCTGGACGTGCTGGGCTCCGCCCGCCGCGTCACGGTCACCAAGGACGACACCACGGTCGTCGACGGTGCCGGCGACTCCTCCGCCGTCACCGGCCGCGTCGCCCAGATCAAGGCCGAGATCGAGAACACCGACTCCGACTGGGACCGCGAGAAGCTCCAGGAGCGCCTCGCCAAGCTGGCCGGCGGCGTGTGCGTGATCAAGGTCGGCGCCGCCACCGAGGTGGAGCTGAAGGAGAAGAAGCACCGTCTGGAGGACGCCATCTCCGCGACCCGCGCCGCGGTCGAGGAGGGCATCGTCTCCGGTGGTGGCTCCGCGCTCGTCCACGCCGTGAAGGTCCTGGAGGACAACCTCGGCAAGACCGGCGACGAGGCCACCGGTGTCTCCGTGGTCCGCAAGGCCGCGGTCGAGCCGCTCCGCTGGATCGCCGAGAACGCCGGCCTGGAGGGCTACGTCATCGTCTCCAAGGTCGCCGACCTGGAGAAGGGCAACGGCTACAACGCCGCCACCGGCGAGTACGGCGACCTGGTCAAGGCCGGCGTCATCGACCCGGTCAAGGTCACCCGCTCCGCCCTGGAGAACGCCGCCTCCATCGCCTCCCTGCTGCTGACGACCGAGACTCTGGTCGTCGAGAAGAAGGAAGAGGAGGAGGCCGCCGCCGCGGGCCACTCCCACGGCCACGCCCACTGAGCGAAGCACCACCGCTTGAGGAAGCCCCCGTCCCCGGTCGTCCGCCGGGAACGGGGGCTTCGCCCCTCGCGGGCTTTCACTGTGGTCTCGGTTCCCCGGCGCGTCCAGTGCTCCGGACAGACCCGTCGTCTCCGGGAGACGCGAGGGCCCCGCGGCCGCGACCGCACCACACCCCACCATCGTCGCACCGGCCCGGTCCGCACGCGCGGCGCCACCGCCGCCCTACTGCGGCCCGTACCTGCGGCCCGTCTTCGAGCTGATGCCGCCCACCAGCCCGCGCGGCGCCATCTTCGCCAGGCCCGTCAGCACCTTGTACCGGGGATCCGGGACCGACAGCGTCTTGCCACGCGCGAGGTCCGCGAGCGCGGCCGCGACCAGCTTGTCGGCGTCCAGCCACATCCAGCCGGGGATGTTGTCCGTGCCCATGCCGGCCCGCTGATGGAACTCCGTGCGCACGAACCCCGGCGCCAGCGCCATCAGCCGCACTCCGCTGCCCGCGAGATCGCGCGCCGCGCCCTGGGTGAACTGCACGACCCACGCCTTGGAGGCGCCGTACGTGCCGCGCGGTACGAAGGCCGCCACCGACGCCACGTTGACCACCCCGCCCCGGCCGCGCTCCCGCATCGCCTCGGCGGCCGCGGCCGTCAGCCGCAGCACCGCCTCGCAGTGCACCTTGAGCATGCGCAGCTCGTCGGCCATCGGCACGTCGAGGAACTGGCCCTTGTTGCCGAAGCCGGCGTTGTTGACCAGCAGGTCGACCGGGTTCCGGCGGTCGCCGAGCCGGGTGGCGACCGACTCGATGCCGGCGTCCTCGGCCAGGTCGGCGGTGATCACCTCCGCCTCGATGCCGTGCCGGTCGTGCAGCTCGGTCGCCTGCTCGCGCAGCCGTTTGGTGTCCCGCGCCACCAGGACGAGGTTGTGCCCGTCCGCCGCCAGCCGCCGCGCGAACGCGGCACCGATCCCCGCGGTCGATCCCGTAATCAGAGCCGTTGTCATGGGCCAAGGGTAGTTACCCGGACTGACGGCGTCCGCTGTGCGCACCGGCTCCGCCGAAGGGTGAAGCACCGGTGAACGGCGTGCGCGTGACGGCTGGTCAGCCGCCCTGCGCCGCCACGTACCTGCGTGCCCGCGCCAGTGCCTCCGGGTGCAGCGCCGCGCCCGCCGCGAGCAACCGGGGCAGCAGCTCCCGCTCGGTGGTGGTCGCGCGGAACTCCATCGCCGCCGTCACCCCGTGCGTCGGCCGGTGGACGATCTCGATCGGGTCCCCGGCCCGGATCTCACCCGGTTCGATCACCCGGAGGTAGGCACCGGTCGCACCCTTCCGCGTGAACCTCTTCACCCATCCCCGCTCGCCCAGATGGCCCTGAAAAGTGCGGCACGGGATGCGCCCGGAGGTGACCTCCAGTACGAGCCCGGCGCCGATCCGCCAGCGCTCGCCGATCAGCGCGTCCGACACGTTCAGCCCGTTTGTCGTGAGGTTCTCACCGAAACAGCCGTTCGGCAGCGGGCGGCCGAGCTCCGTCTCCCAGATGTCGAGGTCCTCGCGCGCGTAGGCGTACACGGCCTGGTCGTCGCCGCCGTGATGACGCAGGTCGCACACCGCGTCGCCGGCCAGGCCGCTGCCCGCGGCCCCCTTGGGGCCCGGGGCCGCCACCCGCACCGGCCCGTCCACCGGCCGCTTGTCGATGCCGGTCAGGCCGTCCTTCTGGTCCGAGTACGGCACGGCACGCGCGCGTCCCAGGTTCACCGAGAGAAGCTCCATGCTCCGACGGTAGGGGACGCACCTCAAAGCGTCGTCCCGTTGTTCAACGAGGAACCCAAGACCGCCTTATGCTCGGAGGGTGATCGAGGCACGTCATCTCCGCGTCCTGCGCGCCGTCGCCACCACCGGGTCCTTCTCGGCGGCCGGGCGCGAGCTGGGCTGCACCCAGCCCGCCGTCAGCCAGCAGATGAAGGCTCTGGAGACATCGGTGGGCACCCCGCTGCTGGTCCGCACCGGCCGCGAGATGCGCCTGACCCAGGCCGGCGAGGCCCTGGTCCGGCACGCCTCCGGCATTCTCGCCGGGCTCACCGCTGCGGAGGAGGAGGTCGCCGCCATCGCCGGGCTGCGCGCGGGCCGGGTGCGGCTGGTGTCCTTCCCGAGCGGCAGTTCCACCCTGGTGCCCACCGCCCTCGCCGCGCTGCGCGCCGCCCACCCGGGCACCCGGGTCTCCCTGGAGGAGGCCGAGCCGCACCGGTCCGTGGAGCTGCTGCGGGACGGCGACTGCGACATCGCGCTGGCGTTCCGCTACGAGGGCGCGGCGGACGCCGGGGAGTGGGACGACCTGGTGGTGCGGCCGCTGCTCAGCGACCGGCTCGTCGGCCTGGTGCCCGAACGGCACCGGCTCGCCCGCGCGGACTCCGTCGCCCTCGGCGAACTCGCCGACGAGTCCTGGATCGCGGGCTGCCCGCGCTGCCGGAGGCAGCTCGTCCAGGCGTGCGAGAGCGCGGGCTTCACCCCCCGTATCGACTTCGCCACCGACGACTACCCGGCCGTGGTCGGCCTGGTCGGCGCGGGTCTGGGCGTCGCCGTCCTGCCCCGGCTGGCGATCGAGTCGGTGCGGCCCAGAGGCGCGCGCACGGTGGCGCTAGAGCCCGCGGTGCGGCGGGAGATCGTCGCCCTCACCCTGCCCGACCTGGCACGGGTGCCGGCCGTGGCGGCGACGCTGGAACAGCTGGGCCGGGCGGCCCGGCGGGCATGACTGTGGCGGGCACGCGCGCGTGCCCGGATGCCAGGCACGTGCGCGTGCCCGGTGGTCAGCAGACTGTCAACGCAAAAGCCAACGGTGTGCAGAAACGTTCTTTCATGTGTCGGAGGCGGAGTCGCCGCTGGTGGTCGACGACGCCGACACCAGCCTGTTGCGCGCCCGCCCCATGAGCTCTTCGCGCTCGTCCTCGGTCAGGCCGCCCCACACGCCGTACGGCTCACGGACCGCCAGCGCGTGCGCCGCGCACTCCGCGCGGACCGGGCACCTCATGCAGACCTCCTTGGCCGAGTTCTCACGGGCACTCCGAGCCGCCCCGCGCTCGCCCTCGGGATGGAAGAAGAGCGAGCTGTCGACCCCGCGGCAGGCAGCCAGGAGCTGCCAGTCCCACAGGTCCGCGTTCGGTCCGGGAAGGCGGGAGAAATCTGCCATTACGTGACCCCTTGTAGCCGTTCTGGGCGGATACGGTGCCAACGACCGTACATCTCCGGTCTAGAGAGATGAAAATATGACTCATTGGCAATCTAGCTCCAGACACTGTGAAACAGGAAGAAAAAGGGCTAAATGGGGCATTGGTTGTGATGAAAAGTTGAGGGTCTGACGTCCATGTCTGCACCGTGTCCGCACCCTCACGTAGAGTGCCGAAGACGGCATGCAGCCCCGTAACTCTTTCGAGTGACCGTCGTTGAGAGTGCGGTGGCGGTTGAAGCAACAAGCGCTCGGGCAGGCGTCCGAGACGTTCGACCGCACAGGTGACGATTCCGTACCAGCCTGGAGGCTCAAGGTGACGCGCATCAGCTGCGGAGGACGGTCATGACATCCGTCCTCGTCTGCGACGACTCCCCGCTTGCCCGAGAGGCGCTGCGCCGCGCGGTGGCGACCGTGCCCGGTGTCGAGCGCGTGACCACGGCGGCCAACGGCGAGGAAGTCCTCCGCCGCTGGGGCGCCGACCGTTCCGACCTCATCCTCATGGACGTGCGCATGCCCGGTCTGGGCGGCGTCGAGACCGTGCGCCGGCTGCTGTCCGCCGACCCCGGCGCGCGCATCATCATGCTCACGGTCGCCGAGGACCTGGACGGCGTGGCCCTCGCCGTGGCCGCCGGCGCCCGCGGCTACCTGCACAAGGACGCCTCGCGCGCCGAACTGCGGGCCACCGTGACCCAGGCGCTCGCCGACCCGACCTGGCGGCTGGCCCCGCGCCGCCTCCGCTCGGCCGAGATGGGCGCCGCGCCCACCCTCACCGCGCGCGAGATCCAGGTCCTGGAGGGCATGAGCCACGGCCGCTCCAACGCCGAGATCGGCCGCGAGCTGTTCCTCTCCGAGGACACCGTGAAGACCCACGCGCGGCGCCTGTTCAAGAAGCTCGGAGCCTCCGACCGCGCCCACGCGGTGGCCCTCGGCTTCCGCTGGGGACTGGTCCGATAGCAGGGCGATGAGCTGCGCCGCAGCGCGGAAGCGGGCCGGCCGGACGCCCCCGCCCACCCCACCGTGGGCGGGGTCCGCGCAGCGGGGCGCCCGCGGCCCGCTGCTCGTTTCGGCGCGGATGCCGCATCCTTGAGGTGTGGAGTCTCTCGGGGACGAGTCGTTCGAGCGGAAGGGGAGGGCGCAGGAGATGAGTTCCGGCGCACCTGCTCATAACGCTTCGGTGCACAACGACGGACGCGATGCCACGCCGCCGACGGCAGCAGGGCACCATGGACCGATGCGCGACGACGAGGCGGTCACTGCCGTAGGGCCGATCGGTGCTCTCGTCCATCGCGCCGTAGACGGGGACGAGCAGGCCACGCACGACCTGCTCGCCCATGTCCACCCCCTCGCTCTGCGTTACTGCCGCACCCGTCTGTCCCGCCTCCCGGGCGATGCCCGGCACTTCGTCGAGGACCTCGCGCAGGAAGTGTGCGTGGCGGTCCTCCTCGCCCTGCCCCGCTACCGCGACACCGGTCGCCCCTTCGAGGCCTTCGTCTTCGCGATCGCCTCCCACAAGGTCGCCGACCTGCAGCGCGCCGCGATGCGCCACCCCGGCTCCACGGCCGTCCCCTCGGACGAGATGCCGGAGCGCCCCGACGACTCCCTCGGCCCCGAGGAGCGCGCGCTGCTCAGCAGCGACGCCGAATGGGCCAAGAAACTCCTCGCCAACCTGCCGGAGAACCAGCGCGAGCTGTTGCTGCTCCGCATCGCGGTGGGCCTCACGGCCGAGGAGACCGGCCAGATGTTGGGAATGTCACCGGGGGCGGTGCGCGTAGCCCAGCACCGGGCCCTGAGCCGACTGCGGGCGCTGGCGGAACAATAGGCGGCAGCGGCCGGCACCGGGTGGCCGCGGGCGGACGGGTTCAGGCCGGCACCGGGTGGCCTCGGGCGGACGGGGTCAACCCTGCACCGGGTGGCCGCGGACGGGTTCAGCCGCCCCCGATGAACAGGCGCATCCCCGTTTCCGTACGAACATACGAAGCCGCGAGCTGAGTCGTACCGTGGAATTTGGGGCCCGTGCTTCCCGTTAGCATGGACATCCGCACCGTTCAAGGCCATTTGGGGAAGGTGTCATGACTGCCAACGTCGACGGAGTGCCCGGAAAATTCGCGACACTCGGGCTGACCTACGACGACGTGCTGCTGCTGCCGGGCGCATCCGAGGTGCTCCCCAACGCGGTCGACACCTCGTCCCGCATCTCCCGCAACGTCCGGGTCAACATCCCGCTGCTCTCCGCGGCGATGGACAAGGTGACCGAGTCCCGCATGGCCATCGCGATGGCCCGCCTCGGCGGTGTCGGCGTGCTGCACCGCAACCTCTCCGTGGAGGACCAGGTCAACCAGGTCGACCTGGTCAAGCGGTCCGAGTCGGGCATGGTCACCGACCCCATCACGGTGCACCCGGAGGCGACCCTCGCCGAGGCCGACGCGCTGTGCGCCAAGTTCCGCATCAGCGGCGTGCCCGTCACCGACCCGGCCGGCAAGCTGCTCGGCATCGTCACCAACCGTGACATGGCCTTCGAGTCGGACCGCAGCCGCCAGGTGCGCGAGGTCATGACGCCCATGCCGCTGATCACCGGCAAGGTCGGCATCTCCGGCGTCGAGGCCATGGAGCTGCTGCGCAAGCACAAGATCGAGAAGCTGCCGCTCGTCGACGACCAGGGCATCCTCCGCGGTCTGATCACCGTCAAGGACTTCGTCAAGGCCGAGAAGTACCCGAACGCCGCCAAGGACGCCGAGGGCCGCCTCCTCGTCGGTGCCGCCGTGGGCGCCAGCCCCGAGGCCCTGGACCGTGCCCAGGCGCTCGCCGAGGCCGGTGTGGACTTCCTGGTCGTCGACACCTCGCACGGCCACAGCAGCAACGCCCTCAGCTGGATGGCGAAGATCAAGTCGAGCGTGGACGTCGACGTGATCGGCGGCAACGTCGCCACCCGCGACGGCGCCCAGGCGCTGATCGACGCCGGTGTCGACGGCATCAAGGTCGGCGTGGGCCCCGGCTCGATCTGTACCACCCGAGTGGTCGCCGGTATCGGCGTCCCGCAGGTCACCGCCATCTACGAGGCCTCCCTGGCCGCCCGCCCGGCCGGCATCCCGCTCATCGGCGACGGCGGCCTGCAGTACTCCGGCGACATCGGCAAGGCCCTCGCGGCCGGCGCCGACACCGTGATGCTCGGCAGCCTGCTCGCCGGCTGCGAGGAGTCGCCTGGCGAGCTGCTCTTCATCAACGGCAAGCAGTTCAAGTCGTACCGCGGCATGGGCTCGCTCGGCGCCATGCAGTCGCGCGGCCAGGGCCGCTCGTACTCGAAGGACCGCTACTTCCAGGCCGACGTCGCCTCCGACGACAAGCTCGTCCCCGAGGGCGTCGAAGGCCAGGTGCCCTACCGCGGCCCGCTGGCCAACGTGCTGCACCAGCTCGTCGGCGGCCTGCGCCAGACCATGGGCTACGTGGGCGCGGCCACGGTCGACGAGATGGAGTCCAAGGGCCGCTTCGTCCGCATCACCTCCGCGGGCCTCAAGGAGAGCCACCCGCACGACATCCAGATGACGGTCGAGGCGCCCAACTACAGCAGCAAGTAGTCACCGAGGTATTTCCAGGCCTTTCCAGGGCGGTCCCGGGCGCACCGGGGCCGCCCTCGCCGTGCCCGTCGGCGATACTGGAAGACGCTGAAACGCAGAGGGAAAGGCCACAGACGTGACTGAGATCGAGATCGGGCGCGGCAAGCGCGGCCGCCGGGCGTACGCCTTCGACGACATCGCCGTCGTCCCCAGCCGCCGTACGCGGGACCCGAAGGAGGTCTCGATCGCCTGGCAGATCGACGCCTACCGCTTCGAGCTGCCGTTCCTGGCCGCCCCCATGGACTCGGTCGTCTCCCCGGCCACCGCGATCCGCATCGGCGAGCTCGGCGGCCTGGGCGTGCTCAACCTGGAGGGCCTCTGGACGCGGTACGAGGACCCGCAGCCGCTGCTCGACGAGATCACCGAGCTGGACGCCGACACCGCCACCCGCCGCCTCCAGGAGATCTACTCCGCGCCCATCAAGGAGGAGCTGATCGGCGCGCGCATCAAGGAGGTGCGCGACTCCGGCGTGGTCACGGCGGCCGCGCTCTCCCCGCAGCGCACCGCGCAGTTCTCCAAGGCGGTCGTGGACGCGGGCGTCGACATCTTCGTCATCCGCGGCACGACGGTCTCCGCGGAGCACGTCTCGTCCTCGCACGAGCCGCTCAACCTGAAGCAGTTCATCTACGAGCTCGACGTCCCGGTGATCGTCGGCGGCTGCGCCACCTACACCGCGGCCCTGCACCTGATGCGCACGGGCGCGGCGGGTGTGCTGGTCGGCTTCGGCGGCGGTGCGGCCCACACCACGCGCAACGTGCTGGGCATCCAGGTCCCCATGGCCACCGCGGTCGCCGACGTGGCCGCCGCCCGCCGCGACTACATGGACGAGTCCGGCGGCCGCTATGTGCACGTGATCGCCGACGGCGGGGTCGGCTGGTCCGGCGACCTGCCCAAGGCGATCGCCTGTGGCGCCGACTCGGTGATGATGGGCTCCCCGCTGGCCCGCGCGACCGACGGCCCCGGCAAGGGCCACCACTGGGGCATGGAGGCGGTCAACGAGGAGCTGCCGCGCGGCAAGAAGGTCGACCTCGGCACCGTCGGCACCCTCGAGGAGATCCTCACCGGCCCGTCCCACACCCCCGACGGCTCGATGAACCTCTTCGGCGCCCTGCGCCGCGCCATGGCCACCACCGGCTACAGCGAGCTGAAGGAGTTCCAGCGCGTCGAGGTGACGGTGGCGGACTCCCAGCACAAGCGGTAACCCCCGTCCGGCGAACGGACGAAGGGCCGGTCGTCCCCGGGTGGACGACCGGCCCTTTCGCCTGCCCGAGTGCGCTGCCGGCCCGGCGGGCCCCGTCCCGGCCGGGTCAGAGCCGGTGCGCCGCCCCCGTCGGGGTCGCTCCGCGCGTGTCCAGCAGCAGCTGGGCCTTCACCGACAGGCCCTGGAGGTCGTAGGTGCGGTGCTGCTGGAGCAGGATCGTCAGGTCGGCGTCGGCGGCGGCCTCATAGAGGGAGTCCGCGCGTGGCACCGGGCGGTCCAGGACGCTCCAGGACGCGACGTGCGGGTCGTGGTAGCTGACCGCGGCGCCGAGCTCCATCAGGCGGACCGCGATCTCCTGGGCGGGGCTGTTCTGCTGGTCGGCGAGGTCCGCCTTGTAGGTGACCCCGAGCAGCAGCACGCGCGCGCCGCGCGCCGACTTCCCGTGCTCGTTGAGGAGGGCGGCGGCGCGCTGCACGACGTAGCCGGGCATCCGGCTGTTGACCTGCTGGGCGAGTTCCACCATGCGCAGGCCGCGGCCCGCGAGGCCGGACAGGTCCTGGGCGACGCCGTGGCCGCCGACGCCGGGGCCGGGACGGAACGCCTGGAAGCCGAACGGCTTGGTCTCCGCGCAGCGGATGACGTCCCACAGGTCGACGCCCAGGTCGTGGCAGAGGACGGCCATCTCGTTGACGAGGGCGATGTTGACGTGCCGGAAGTTGGTCTCCAGGAGCTGCACGGTCTCCGCCTCGCGCGGGCCCCGCGCGCGTACCACCTTGTCGGTGAGCCGGCCGTAGAACGTGGCGGCGGACTCCGTGCACGCGGGCGTGAGGCCGCCGATCACCTTGGGAGTGGTGGCGGGCGTGAAGTCGCGGTTGCCGGGATCCACCCGACTGGGCGAATAGGCGAGGTGGAAGTCGCGGCCCGCGCGGAGGCCCGACCCCTTCTCCAGCAGGGGCCGCAGGAAGTCCTCCGTGGTGCCCGGATGGACCGGCGACTCCAGGATCACCGTCGTGTGCGGACGCAGTCGTGCGGCCAGGGTGCGCGCGGCGGCCGCCAGCTGGCTCAGATCCAGCCCGCCGTCGGCCCCGCGCGGGGTCGGTGCGCAGATCACGGCGGTACGCACCCGCCCCAGCTGGACCGGGTCCTCGACCACCCGGAAGCCCTTCGCGAGCATCCGGCGCAGTTCGGCGGGGCTCAGCGAGCCCGCCTCGGGGCCGGTGGCGTAACCGATCGTGGAGACGCCGGCGGCCACCGCGGCCTGGGCGAGGGGCAGGCCGTAGGGACCGAGTCCGATGACGGCGAGGTCTGCGGGCATGGCGTGGGCCGTCCTTCCCAGTAACCGATGCGGGACAGGCGCGCAAGCCCTGTGGACAGGACGAGCGAGGCGCACGGTCAGACTAGGAGTAAATATGACCGTTATGCGGGATTGTTTTCATGTGTCTTCCGTGGGTTCGGTGGCCGTTGTCCACAGGCTGGGAGTGAGTGGTGGCTGAAGTCGGGCGAGCCGGTCAGAATTTGCGCAGGGGCCGAGCCCGCCCGGGGCGCGGCCGACATGACCGATGACCGATGACCGACGAGGCGATCGGCGGCTGAGGGCGGCGGAGGCGAGGCTGACAGGGCCGGCGAGGTCCGGTGGCCGGCATCGACCCATGACCGTCGGGTACCGGACCCTCCGGGACCCGGGGCCGACGGCGATGGACGGCTGGGTTTCCGTCGGCCCTGGTGGCCGGTGGCCGGTGGCCGGTGGCCGGTGGCCGGTGGCTGGTGGCTGGTGGCCAGTGGTGTACGGCGGACGGCGAACCGTGCCGAGCGGGGCCGATGGCGAGCGATGACCGATGGCGGCAGAGCGGGAGGCAGCGGTGAGGACAGCGACACTGGGGCCGGAGCAGCGGGCACAGTCCTTGGCGGCCATGGCCGAGCGCGAGCTGGACGTGCTGGTGGTCGGGGGTGGAGTGGTCGGCGCGGGCACCGCGCTGGACGCGGTCACCCGGGGACTGAACACCGGCATCGTCGAGGCCCGCGACTGGGCCTCCGGCACCTCCAGCAGGTCCAGCAAGCTGGTCCACGGCGGGCTGCGCTATCTGGAGATGCTCGACTTCGCCCTGGTCCGCGAGGCCCTCAAGGAGCGCGGCCTGCTCCTGGAGCGCCTCGCCCCGCACCTGGTCAAGCCGGTGCCCTTCCTCTACCCGCTCCAGCACCAGGGCTGGGAGCGCCTGTACGCCGGTTCGGGCGTCGCCCTCTACGACGCGATGTCCATGGCCCGCGGCCATGGCCGCGGGCTGCCCGCCCACCGCCACCTGAGCCGCCGTCACGCCCTGCGGATCGCGCCCGCGCTGCGCAAGGACGCCCTGGTCGGTGCCATCCAGTACTACGACGCCCAGATGGACGACGCCCGCTATGTGGCGACCCTGGTGCGCACGGCGGTGTCGTACGGCGCGAAGGCGGCCAACGGCGCGCGGGTGACCGGCTTCCTGCGCGAGGGCGAGCGGGTCGTCGGGGCCCGGGTGCAGGACGTGGAGGGCGGCGGGGAGTACGAGATCCGCGCCCAGCAGGTCGTCAACGCGACCGGGGTGTGGACCGACGACACGCAGGCGCTGGTCGGCGAGCGCGGCCAGTTCCACGTCCGCGCGTCCAAGGGCATCCACCTGGTCGTCCCCAGGGACCGCATCCACTCCACGACCGGCCTCATCCTGCGCACCGAGAAGTCGGTCCTGTTCGTGATCCCCTGGGGCCGGCACTGGATCGTCGGCACCACCGACACCGACTGGGACCTGGACAAGGCCCATCCGGCCGCCTCCAGCGCCGACATCGACTACCTCCTCAACCACGTCAACTCGGTGCTCGCGGTGCCGCTGTCGCGCGACGACGTG
Source organism: Streptomyces sp. NPDC051987 (assembly GCF_040680735.1). Classification (NCBI taxonomy): domain Bacteria; kingdom Bacillati; phylum Actinomycetota; class Actinomycetes; order Kitasatosporales; family Streptomycetaceae; genus Streptomyces; species Streptomyces sp. NPDC051987. Next base: position 97,094 of record NZ_JBFAXI010000004.1, read on the forward strand.
CAGGGCGTCTACGCCGGTCTGCGTCCGCTGCTGGCCGGTGAGTCCGACGCCACCAGCAAGCTGTCGCGCGAGCACACGGTCGCGCACCCGGTGCCGGGGCTCGTGGTCGTCGCGGGCGGCAAGTACACGACGTACCGGGTGATGGCGAAGGACGCGGTCGACGAGGCGGTGCACGGGCTCGACATGCGGGTCGCGGAGTGCGTCACCGAGGACATCCCGCTGCTCGGCGCGGAGGGCTATCGGGCGATGTGGAACGCCAGGGCCCGGATCGCCGCCCGCACCGGCCTGCACGTGGTGCGCGTGGAGCACCTGCTGAACCGGTACGGCTCGATGGCGGAGGAGGTCCTCGACCTCATCGCCGCCGACCCGGGCCTGGCCGAGCCGCTCTCGGCCGCCGACGACTACCTGCGCGCCGAGGTCGTCTACGCCGCCTCCCACGAGGGCGCCCGCCACCTCGACGACGTCCTGACCCGCCGCACCCGCATCTCCATCGAGACCTTCGACCGCGGCACCCGCAGCGCCCGCGAGGCCGCCGAGCTGATGGCTCCGGTCCTCGGCTGGGACAAGGACCAGATAGAGCGGGAGGTCGAGCACTACGAGAAACGCGTCGAGGCGGAACGCGAGTCCCAGCTCCAGCCCGACGACCAGACCGCCGACGCGGCCCGGCTGGGAGCACCGGACATCGTGCCCCGGTAGGACCCGGTAGGACCCGGTAGGACCCGGTAGGACCGGTAGGACCCGGGCGGGGCAGGCGGGCGCACGGGCAGGCGGGCAGCGGCCAGGGCGGGGAGACATCCCGTTCCGCAGCAACGCTGCTGTGCCGCAACGGCCCTGGGCCGCGGGTGCGCCGTGCCGCAACGGCGCCGTGCCGCAACGGCGCGTGTCGCAACGGCGCTGCGCCGCGGGGGTGCTGTGCCGCGAGGGTGGTTCCGGCGGTTCCGGGCCACCTGCACCGGCCGAGCCTCGGACTTCACCCGATCGAGCGACCCGGCGTCGGGATCTCCCTCCGGACCCTGGCCGTTCTACCGGGTGCGAGGGCAGAACTCGGCCGCGAGCAGTGCGGGTTCGAGGGCCGGGTCTGCGATCGCCGTCGTGTTCACGCGGTACGTGAGGACATGCCGGCCGCCGATCGACGCAGCGCTCCGCACGTAGCTGCCCGTGATCCGGCCGTTGTGCCCCCACACCGTGGTCCCGCACGGCAGCTTCACCGGAAAGATCCCCAGGCCGTACGCGCCATGTGCGGCACGGGTGTCGAGCATCTCGCGCAGCCGGCGCGGGGGCAGCAGCTCGCCGTCCAGCAGCGCCGCGTAGAAGCGGTCCAGGTCGTCGAGCGTGGTCACCAGCTCACCCGCCGCGCCGGCCACGCGCGGGTCGAGTTCGGTGACGTCGGAGCCGTCGGCCGCGTAGGCGCGACCGTGCGGGGAGGGCAGCGTGGTGCGGGCACCCGGGAAGGACGTGCCCGTCAGACGGAGGGGAGTGATGATGCGGCGCCGGACCTCGGTGGCGTACGAGTGGCCGGTGACCTGGCGGATGACCATGCCGAGCACGACGTAGTCGGTGCTGGAGTACGCGTAGCGGCCCAGCCGGGTCGAAGGGAGGGAGAGCGCGATGCGCACGGCCTGAAGCGGAGTCAGGGGGACGGCACCCCGGGTGACCGTGGTGAAGTCGGCGAGCCCGCCGGTGTGGTCGAGCAGGGCCCGCAGGGTGATCCTCCGTCCGTCCACGCCGCGTCCGCGCAGCAGTCCCGGCAGATGCCGCTCCACGGTGTCGGAGAGGGAGAGCCGGTTGTCCGCGGCCAGTTGCAGGACGACGGTGGCGATGAAGGTCTTCGTGATGCTGCCGGCGCGGAAGCGGTCGGCGCGGGCGATGCCCGGGCCCGCGGCCGCGTAGCGGACGTCGTCGCCGTCGTGGTCCAGCAGGGCGGCCGCGGGCGCTCCGCCTTTGGTGACGAACTGTGACAGCAGCGGGTCCGTGCCCTCCGCCGAGGATGCGGATCCGGCCATCAGCGGGCCGAAGAGGAGGGCAAGAGAGACCGGTATGGCCACCAGTGTCCGAAGCGACGTCATCCGGGATCCTCCCTTCTCGCGGCCCATCATCCCGGCGGGTGTGACGTCCCCCGTCACCAGGGGGTCGGATCGGCCGGTACCGATGGGCGGTCAGGGGGCCCCTGGGCGTCGGGCACTTGTCGGGTGAGGGACAATGAAGGCTCTGTCAGGGCGGGTTGCATGAGGGGACGCATGTCGGAGGCGGAGCGGGCGAGCACTTCTCGTCAGGAGACTCGTCAGGACAACAGCGAGCGTCTTCTCGCCGGGCGGTACCGGCTGGGAGGAGTGCTCGGCCGCGGCGGCATGGGCACGGTGTGGCGGGCCGAGGACGAGACCCTCGGCCGGACGGTGGCCGTCAAGGAGCTGCGGTTCCCGTCGAACATCGACGAGGAGGAGAAGCGGCGCCTGATCACGCGCACCCTGCGCGAGGCCAAGGCGATCGCCCGGATCCGCAACAACAGCGCGGTGACGGTCTTCGACGTGGTCGACGAGGACGACCGGCCCTGGATCGTGATGGAGCTGGTCGAGGGCAAGTCGCTGGCCGAGGTCATCCGGGAGGACGGCCTGCTGAAACCCAAGCGGGCGGCCGAGGTCGGCCTGGCGGTCCTGGACGTGCTGCGGTCCGCGCACCGCGAGGGCATCCTGCACCGGGACGTGAAGCCGTCCAACGTGCTGATCTCCGAGAGCGACGGCCGGGTCGTGCTCACCGACTTCGGTATCGCCCAGGTCGAGGGCGACCCGTCCATCACCTCCACCGGCATGCTCGTCGGCGCCCCCTCCTACATCTCCCCTGAGCGGGCCCGCGGTCACAAGCCCGGCCCCGCGGCCGACCTGTGGTCGCTCGGCGGCCTGCTGTACGCGGCGGTCGAGGGCACACCGCCGTACGACAAGGGGTCGGCGATCGCCACGCTGACGGCGGTGATGACCGAGCAGCTGGAGGAACCGAAGAACGCGGGTCCGCTGAGGGACGTCATCTACGGGCTGCTCACCAAGGACCCGGCCAAGCGGCTGGACGACGCGGGCGCGCGGGCGATGCTCAACGCGGTCGTCAACGCGCCGGAGGAGGCGCCCGCCGACGCGACCCGGGTCGTGCCGCTGCCTCCGCAGCCGGAAGCGCCGCAGGTGGAGAAGGCCGCCGGGCCCAAGCGGGGCGAGGAGGCCGGGGAGAAGTTCCGCGGGGCGCTGCGGTCGGTGCGGAAGGCCGCCGGTGCGGCGAGTGCCGTGGCGGCTACCCGGACGAAGACCACGGGCACCGGCGCGGGCGCACGTGCGGACGCGGGTGCCGAGGCGGCCACGGCCGTGGCCCCTGCCCCTGCCCCTGCCCCTGCCGCTTCGGCCGCGGCGCCGGTCGCGGGCGTGCGTCCGGCCGTCGCGGGCGGCGGGTCCGGTGCCACCACCGCCTCGGCGGGGGCCAGGACCGCGGCGAGCAAGGCCAGTTCGGGGTGGCCCGTGATGCCGCCGCCGGATCTGGACCTGGCGCCCCGGCCCGTGCCCAAGGCGCCGCTCACCGACGTGGTGCCCAGGCGCACCCTGGTGATCATCGCGGTGGTGGTGGTGCTCGCGGTGCTCGGCACCGTGCTCGCCATCACGCTGAACGGTGACGGGGACAGCAAGGGGAGCGGCAGGAGCGGCGGTTCCAAGGCGGTGGCGACCTCGGGGGCGAGCGCGAGCACCGGTTCCGGCGCGAGGTCCGGTTCCGGGGCCACCACCAAGAAGGACGCGAGCGGCGGCACGCGGACGGACGGGGCCACGCCGGCGGCCGGCTCCTCCGGGAGCGACGACTCGGACGCGTCCGGGGGCGACGCGTCCGCGGCGTCGAACTCCAGTGGCAGCGGCGGTGGTGGCGGCAGCGCGCCGGTGGTGTCGACGTACAAGGGCGATCAGGGGTACTCGATCGGGCTGCCCAAGGGCTGGAAGTTCCAGACCGGGAGTTCCGCGGGGGACCGGTTCACCGGGCCCGACGGACAGAAGCTGCTGGTCGCCTGGACGAGCACGCCGAAGGACGACCCGGTGGCGGACTGGGAGAACCAGGAGCGTTACATGGTGCGCTCCCAGTACCAGAAGATCCGCATAGCCCAGGTGAGCTACCGCGGCTGGACCACGGCCGACTGGGAGTTCACCTACGTGGACGGCGGCACCGAGTACCGCACCGTCGACCGGGGGTTCGTCGTCAGCTCCCGGCAGGGGTACGCGCTGATGTACACCGCGAAGGCCGCGGACTGGAGCGGTGAGCTGCGCAAGGACACCTGGAAGACGCTGACCGCGTCCTTCGAGCCGAAGTGACAAATTCGCATCCCCACAATGCGACTTGCCTCCGGCACGTATCGTGAGTGGTTGCGGACCGTACGCATCCAGGTATGCGCACATAACGGGCCGCGAAACGAACGGATTTGACCAGCCGGGCGGCCGGGGGAGGCAACGTGGACGACTACGCGGGTCGGGTGCTCGCCGACCGCTACCGCCTGCCGCTGCCCCCCTCCGACGAGTACGAACACACCGAGACGCGGGCCTTCGACACCTACAGCGGGCAGGAGGTGTTCGTCCGGCAGGTGCCGTTGCCGGAGGTCGTCGAGGCGGAGGTGCTGGACGCCGAGGGGCTGCCGGAGGGTTTCACGGCGCGTGACCGTGGCGGGCGTCGGCCGCCGACGGTGCGGACCGCGACACGCCGGCCCAGCGACCCGGTGGTGCGGCGCGCTGTGGAGGCCGCGCAGGCCGCCGCCCGGATCCCCGACCACCCGCGGCTCGACCAGGTCTTCGACGTGTTCGCCGAGGGCGGTTCGCTCTGGATCGTCAGCGAGTCGGTCGCCGCGCGGTCGCTGGCGGCGGTCCTCGCCGAGCAGCCGCTGAGCCCGTACCGGGCGGCGGAGGTCGCCTCGGACGTGCTGATGGCGCTGCGCGTGCTGCACGCCCACGGCTGGGTGCACCGCAACATCACCGCCCGCACGGTCCTCGTCTGCGACGACGGCCGGGTGATGCTGACCGGCCTCGCGGTCGGCGCGGCGGAGGAGGCGCTGTGCGGGTACGACCCGGTACCGGCGCCGGAGGGTGAGCCCGGCGGGAACGGCGGCTCGTTCCCCGGCCCCGGGCGGGCCGCGGAGGCGGAAGGTTCCGCCTCCAGGGGTGTGCTGCCCAGTGCGCCCGGTATGCCCGGTACGGGCGGTTCCGCCGGATCGGGTGTCGTCGCCGTCGGGGGCATCGGGAGCAGTGGTGGTGTGCCCGGTGGTACGGCCGGCGCGCAGGGGGCGCCCGGCGTGCCGGAGACCGATCCCGAGGCCGCCCGGCGCGCCGCCATCCAGGCGCGGGCCGCCGGCGGGCTGCCCAGTGCCGGTGCGGAGGAGGGCTCGGGCGGCACCGGTTCGGGTGCCGTGGAGCGACGGGCGCTGGAGACCGGCGCGGACATCCGGGCCGCTCGGGCCGGCGCGATCGCCGCGTACCGGGCGGGAGCCAGGGCCGCCGCCCGGGTCCAGGAGGCCCAGCAGGGCGGCCGACCCGCGTTGCCCGGCGCCCGGCCACCGGCCGAGGACGACACCGCGGCGCCCGCACCGCAGCTGCCGTACGGCCCGGCACACGCCAACGGGGCGGCCCAGCAGCCGTATGCCAACGGCGTGGCACAGGCGCCGCACCCGAACGGGCAGGCGCAGCAGCCGGGCGGGGAGCAGCGGGCCGCCGGTGGTGTGCCGCCCGGTCAGATAGCCGACCCCTACGGGGTGCGCGGCGCGCCGTCGCCCTGGCACGGCGCGGCCCTCCGCCCCCGTCCCGGCACGCCCCCCGCGGTGGCCCCGGACCAGGACCGCACCGCGCTCCAGGCCACCGGACCCGGCGCGGTCGCGCCGCCGGCCGGTACCGGCGCGGCCGCTCCGGGGACCGGCCCCGGAGCGCAGGGCGGCCCAGGACAGCCGCACGCCGTCGTGCCCGCGCAGGGCGGCGGGCCCGCCGCCCGCTGGGGCGAGCCGGCCGTCGTACCGGGGCGGCGCGGGCCCGCCACCGCGCTGGCCGCCGAGCGGGCGCGGCAGGTGCGGATGACCGTGGTGGGGCCGGTGACCGAGCGCTGGGCGCCGGAGCAGGCCGTTCCCGTGCACGAGAACTGGCAGTTGGCGGCGCCCATCGGACCGGCCACCGACCTGTGGGCGCTCGGGGCGCTGCTGTTCCGGTCGGTGCAGGGGCACGCGCCGTATCCGGAGGAGTCGACGGCCGAGCTGGTGCAGCTGGTGTGCTCGGAGCCGCCCGCCTTCGCGGAGGAGTGCGGGTCGCTCAGGCCGGTCGTGGAGTCGTTGCTGCGTCAGGACCCCACCGAGCGGCTGGACTTCGAGGAGCTGCGCGGGTGGCTGCGGTCGCTGGTGCGGTCGGCGCCCGAGCCGGACGCCGGCACGCATGTCGTCCCCGCCCCGCCCACCGACCCGCGGCGGCTGCCGATCGTCCGGCGCCGCGGTGAGCTGGTGCGCAGGCGCCGGGCCGGGCTGCCCGCGCCGCACGGCCGGCACAAGCGGGCCCGGCAGGAGGCCAAGTCCCCGCGGCGGCTGGGCCGTACGCTGCTGCTGCTGGTCCTGCTCCTGCTGGCCGCGGCGGTCGCGTACGCCATGCTGTTCCTGCCGAAGAAGGGCAGCACGGACGACGGCGCGGCCACCGGCGGCCGGACGGGCGCGGCCGGCGAGTCGAGCTCCGCACCGAGCCGGAGTGCGACGCCCTCGCCGACCCCGACGCCGACTCCCACCTCGACGCCGTCCACCGAGACGCAGACCACCGCGGGTTCGACCGGCGGCTCCACCGTCGCCGACGGGTTCACGCTGCGCAACGACCCGAACGGCTTCCAGGTCGCCGTGCCCAAGGGCTGGAGCCGTACTCCGAAGAACGGCAGCGGACAGGTGATCTACTCGCACGGCAGGTTCGAGCTGATCGTCGTGGCCGGGCGGGACAGCGCGGCGGCCTACGGCAGCGATCCGATGGCGTACCAGCGGGACAGGGAACCGGAGTTGCAGCCGTACCGGGACTCCAGCTGGGCCACCGCGGGCGGCCTGCGGACCATCACGGTGGGTCAGCAGGTGTCGGTCGAGGGCCAGTTCACCTGGACGGACAGCCGGCAGGGCGACCTCTTCGTGCGCAACATGGTCTTCCTGATCAACGGCAGGTACCACATCGTGCAGGTACGCGGCCCCGAGTCGGAGCGGGACGAGGTCACGGCGCTGTACCAGCAGGCGTCGGCCACGTACAAGTACACGGGCTGAGACACCCGGACCCGGCGCGTGGAAGCCGACGTGTCACGGGGGTGGGCGGTTCCCGTTCCGGTGGGGGGATTTCGTTCACATCCGGTCGCGGAAGGGGGAACCGTCACAGTGCTGTCTCCGTGGGACCCCGCTTGTTCCCTGGCCGAGGGGCGGTCCTTAGTCTGACCCTGACAAGAGCATTGCGGGGCAACGTGAATCAGATGCAGGGCCTGCTCATCGCGGGCCGCTACCGGCTGGCCGACGTCATCGGCAGCGGCGGCATGGGCCGGGTGTGGCGCGCCCATGACGAAGTGCTGCACCGCGCGGTCGCCATCAAGGAGTTGACGGCCGCGCTCTACGTCTCCGAGGGCGACCAGGCCGTCCTGCTCGCCCGCACCCGGGCGGAGGCCAGGGCCGCGGCGCGCATCAACCACTCCGCCGTCGTCACCGTCCATGACGTGCTGGAGCACGACGGCCGCCCGTGGATCGTCATGGAGCTGGTCGAGGGGCACTCGCTGGCCGACGCGGTCAAGGAGCGCGGACGCATCGAGCCGCGGGAGGCCGCCCGGATCGGACTGTGGGTGCTGCGCGCGCTGCGTGCCGCGCACAGCGCCGGGGTGCTGCACCGGGACGTCAAGCCGGGCAACGTGCTGCTCGGCCGGGACGGCCGGGTCCTGCTCACCGACTTCGGCATCGCGCAGATCGAGGGCGACACCACGATCACCCGTACCGGGGAAGTCGTCGGATCCGTCGACTACCTCGCGCCGGAGCGCGTGCGCGGGCACGATCCGGGGCCGTCCTCCGACCTGTGGGCGCTGGGCGCGACGCTGTACACGGCGGTGGAGGGGCGCTCGCCGTTCCGGCGCACCTCGCCGCTCACCACCATGCAGGCGGTCGTCGAGGACGAGGCCGGCGAGCTGCTCAGCGCGGGCCCGCTGGAGCCGGTCATCACCGCCCTCCTGCTCAAGGAACCGGCACGGCGCCCGAGCCCCGAAGAGGCCGAGCAGATGCTCGCGGAGGCGGCGGAGGGACGTCGGCCGAGCACGGCACAGGCGTACGTGCCGACGCAGTCGCAGCCGGGCGGGGGGACACGGCTGGACTCCTACCGAGATGACTCGTACGGCCGTGGTCCCCACGGTGGTGACGCCCGCGGCGGCGGCTCCCGCGGGGACTCGTACGGCGATGTGTACAGCGGTTCGTACGGCGATGTGTACAGCGGCTCGTACAGCGGTTCGCTCGGCGGTTCCTACGAGCTGGGGCGGCCGTCCGGCGGTTCCCCGGGTTCGCCGGCCTCCGTCGGTTCCTCCGCACCCGTCACCGTGCACCCCGGGCGGCGCCGGCTGCGGACGCTCGCGCTCGTCGTGGCCCTGGCCGCGCTGGTCGGCGGTGGTGTGGCCGTGGCCCTGCAGAAGTGGGACTCCGGGAAGCGGGAGGAGGGCGGCGGCGTGGCCTCGCCGGTCACGTCCACCGCCCCCTCGCAGGGCGGGACGGGGACGCCGACCTCGAACGGCACGATTCCCGCGGGCTGGAAGCAGTACAAGGACCCCGTGGGCTTCACGCTGTACCTGCCGGCGGGCTGGAAGCGCTCGGTGTCCATCAAGAAGAAGGCGGGCCTGGAGCAGATCGACTACTCGCCTGACGGAGGCACCCACCTCGTACGCGTCGCCGTCGACACCTCGCCCGACTTCGACAACGCGTACGACCACATGCGCAACCTCGACGCGCAGCTCCGGAATCGACTGGTGGACTACCGGACGATGAGCCTGACGAAGGGCGTGTACCGGGACATGCCGAGCTCCCGCTGGGAGTACACGTGGACCGCGCTGCCGAAGGACGCGAAGGTCCCGGGGCCGTACCGGGCCCTCGACGTCGCCTACTTCAACGGCGACGGCGTCGAGTACGCGCTCTACACCGCCTCACCGGTCGGCGACTGGGCCACCACCAGCAAGCAGTTCACCTCCGTCCTCCAGAGCTGGCGCGAGGGCGACGTCACCTGACGGGAGCGGGACACGGGGTCGGCCGGGCGTTCGACCAGGGGGTCACCGGCCGTCCCCGCGGCGGCCGCGCGCTTGGCCGGATAGCGACTGGAGAGAGGGCCGTGCCCGGCGCGGCATGATGGGGCGCATGGCGACCGATGGGGATCAGAGGGACGGCCTCCGTGTCATTGCCGGGCGTTACCGGCTGGAGAAACGGCTCGGGCGGGGCGGGATGGGGGTCGTGTGGCGCGCGACCGACCAGCTGCTGGGACGGCAGGTCGCCGTCAAGGAGCTCACCGTCGACGACTCCCTCTCGGACGACGAGGCCCGGCTGCGCCGTGACCGCACCCTGCGTGAGGCACAGGCCGTCGCCCAGCTGCACCACCCGCACATCATCGTCGTGCACGACGTGGTCGAGGACTGCGGACGGCCCTACATCGTCATGGAGCTGATCGACGGCGGCTCGCTCGCCGACCGGATCTCGCGGCGCGGACCGGTGGACGTCGGCGAGGCCGCGCGGATCGGGATCGCGCTGCTCAGCGCGGTGCGTACGGCGCACGAGGCCGGTGTGCTGCACCGGGACATCAAACCGGCGAACGTGCTCGTCGAGGCCGACACCGGGCGGGTCGTGCTCACCGACTTCGGCATCGCCCAGGTCGCGGGCGCCACCACGCTCACCGAGACCGGTTCCTTCGTCGGCTCGCCCGAGTACACCGCGCCCGAGCGGATGTCCGGGGTCCGGTCCGGCCCGGCGTCCGACCTGTGGTCGCTGGGGGCGCTGCTGTGCGCGGCGCTCAGCGGCGAGTCGCCGTTCCGGCGGGACTCGCTCGGCGGGATCCTGCACGCCGTGGTCTCCGACGAGATCAGGCCCCCGGCCCAGGCCGAGCCGCTGCTGCCGGTCGTACGGGGGCTGCTGGAGCGGGATCCCGAGCGACGGCTGGGCGCGGCCGAGGCCGAGCGGATGCTGCGCGGGTTCCTGGAGACGGGAGCCGTGACGGGCGGCGCCGCCCCCGGCACGGGGCAGAGCTCGGGCGGCGCGTCGTACACGCCGACCCAGCGGGACGTCCCGCGGCCGCCGCCCCCGGAACCGGCCGGGACGCAACGGGCCACCGCCACCCGCGGAGTGCTGGTCGCGGCGCTGCTGGTCGCCGCGATGGCCGGGGCGGGCGTGTCGGCGGCCACGCTGCTGTTCCACGGGGGCGGCAGCGGCAGCGCCCCGGGGCCGGGCGGCACGACGGCCGTCTCCGCGTCCCACCAGTCGCCCTCCTCGGTCACCGGCTCGCCCTCCTCGGCCACCACGGCCTCTCCCTCTGCCACCGGCTCGCCCTCCTCGGCCACCCCGCCGCCCGCCACCGCCCCCTCCCGCACCGCGCCCTCCGGGTACCGCCTCGCGCGGGACCCGGCCGGCTTCGCCCTCGCCGTCCCGGAGGGTTTCACCCGCGACCCGCAGGGCGAGCGTGTTTTCTACATGTCGCCCGGCCAGACGTTCCGGCTCGGTATCAAGGTCTCCGAGCCGCAGCCGGACGGACCGGGCGGCGTGATGCGGCGGGCGGCGGCCGAGGGGCCGAGCACCAACCCCGGGTATCACGACGGCCGGGTCACCGACACCACCCATGCCGGACACCCCGCCGCCTTCTGGGAGTTCACCTGGAAGGGCTTCAGCGCGACGGAGGGACCGCGGCACACCTACGACCTCTGCTGGGAGGAGGGCGGACAGCTCTACGACGTGTGGGTGTCCGCGCCGGTCGGCAAGGTGCGGGAGGCGCGGGAGTACTTCGACGTCGCGGTGGACACGTTCACGGCGGGGTGAGGGCGGCAGGCCGGAGCCGGGAGCAGGAGCAGGAGCAGGAGCAGGAGCGGGAGCCGGGACCGGGAGCCGGGACCGGGAGACCGCTCAGGGAGCAGCGCGCCGCACGCGCCGCAGGCCGTCCGTCGCCGCGTCCAGGAGACGGCGCGTCGGGTTCGGCCGGTACGACGGACCCTCCAGCCGTCGCACCGCACCTCCCCTGACCACGGCGTACGCGATCGGCGCCGGTGCCTTGGGGAGCGTGACCGGATGCCGGCCGCTGGGCAGCCGCAGGCGCGCCGGGAGCCGCAGCCGAACCGTGCCCGCCTCGGGGACCAGCTCGCCCCGCACCGTCTCCGTGCCCACGCCGACCTCGACGCGAGCCGGTGCGCCTGCCGCCGCCACGATGTACGGCAAGGCCAGCGAAGCCCCCTCCCCGAGCGCCGGGTTCGCCGCCGCCGGCTCGGCCGTGTCCGCGCCCACCTTCCGCTGCCGCTGGTCGATGTCCAGGGCCAGCTGGCCGCTCCCCGTCCAGTACGGCAGCGCCAGGCGCCCGCCGGTCACCGCCGGCGCGGCGGCCGGGGCCCCCGGCGTGCCCTCGCCCATCACCCGGACCATCCGGTCGATGCCCAGCAGCTGCACGTACGCCCACACGTCGTGCACCCCGCGCTGCAACGGCCGTCCGCCGGCGAGCCGCTCGGGATCGAGGCGCAGCCGCCCGGCCGCGACGAGCTGCACGCGCCCGTCGCCGAGCGGCCGGAGGCCCAGCTCCAGGTCGCCCTCGGGGTACCACCAGTCCTCCCGGTCCCGGTCCTTGACCACCAGTTCGGCATAGGCCAGCCGGAACGGGTCACGGACCTCCCAGCCGTCCCCGGCCCCCGGCACCCCGGTCAGCAATTCCGGGTCGAGCCAGTGCTTCCCGTCCCGTTCGACGAGGGCGAGGGGCTCGCCGTCGCCGCGCAGGAGGCTGAGCGTGACGTCGGCGACCAGGCGGCCGTCCTCCCAGGCCGGCGCCCCGACCTCGCTGCGCGCCTTGACGTGACGGACGCGCTCGGCGAGGGCGACGGCTCCGTCGAAGTCACCGCGTTCGAGGAGTTCGGCACGGAGCCGGGAGACCGCGGGCAGCCCCTCGCGGACGGCCGCGGGGAACTCCGTCAGCGCCAGCTCGCGGGCCGCCTCGAAGCGCGGGCGCTGCTCGGCGGGGTCCTCGCGGAGGATCTCGGGCTCACGGGCACGGGAGAGGACCTCGACGTGGTACAGGCGGTGCAGGAGACGGTTCTGCAGCGCGTCGAGGTCGTCGGAGGGCCGGGTGCCGTCCTTGATCTGGCGGACGACGGTACGGGTGTTCGCCCAGAACCCGTGCCGCGGGTTGAAGCGGTGCTGGGTGTTGTTGCCGCCGTCGTCCCGCTTCATCCAGTAGTAGCAGGGGTAGTCGGCGAGGACGGCGATCCGCTCGGCCTTCAGGTAGGCGGCGCTGACGAAGAACAGGTCCTCCAGGATCCACGGCCCTTCCGGGAAGCGCAGGCCGTGCTCCTCGACGAAGGCCCGCCGGAACATCTTGTGCGGCGACATGCTCTGCATGAGTTCGTCGTTCTCGATGGTGCAGGCGTCGATCGTGTGCCGGAACAGGCGGCGGGGCCGGACCATGGTGCTGGACATCTTGCCGAGCACGACGTCGGCGTCGTTGCGCTTCGCGTGCTCGTACAGCCGCTCCAGGGCCTCGGGCCCGAGCGAATCGTCGTGGTCGACGAACTGGATGTACTCGCCCCGGGCGTGCCGCATCCCGAGGTTGCGGGGGGCGCCGGGCCAGCCGGAGTTGGGCTGCGTGTGCACCTGGACGTGGGGATGCTCGCCGGCGATCCGCTCCAGCCGGGCCAGGGTGTCGTCGGTCGATCCGTCGTCGACGTAGATGACCTCGTACTCGTCGGCGGGCAGACTCTGTGACAGCAGCGACGGCGCGCACTCGTCGACGTACTTCCCGGTGTTGTAGACGGGAACGATGACGCTGACCTTGACTCTCGGCATTCAGGTGACTTTACCGGCCGGCCGCGGGACGGACCGGGGCACGTCGCCCGGGGGACGGGGGTGCCCGCGTCGGCCGGAGGCCCGCTGACCGCGTCGCTTCGACAACGGCATGGTGCGCAAGGTACTCATGTGGCATGAGCGAAGACGGCGAACAGCCGGTCGAGGGACGCCTGATCGGTGGACGCTATCGACTGGCCGAGCGCATCGGCTCCGGGCCGGCCGGCACGGTATGGCGCGCCGTGGATGAGCAGGACGGCGGGGACGGGCAGGACGGCCCTGGCGAGCAGGACGGCCGTGACGGCCGGGAGGGCCCGGAGGGCCGCGAGAGGCAGGACGCTCGTGCCGGGCAGGACCCGGCCGCGGACCGGGTGTCGGCGGACCGTGCGGACGCCCGGGGATCGCGGGACGGTCAGGGCCTCCGGTACGTCGCCCTCAAGGAACTGCGTCTGACCGGAGAGCCGGCGGACGAGGAGCGGCAACGGGCCGCGCACCGGCTGCTGCACGAGGCGCGGGCCGCCGCCCGCGTCGACCATCCGGCCGCCGTCGCCATCCACGACGTACTCCTGGACGGCGAACGCCCCTGGGTGGTCATGGAGTGGGTGGCGGGGGAGTCCCTGCGGGCCGCCCTCGCCGCGCGTGGCCCGCTGCCGCCCGCCGAGGCCGCCCGGGTCGGGCTCGCCGTCCTCGGCGCGCTGCACGCCGCCCACAGCGTCGGCATCGTCCACCGGGACCTCAAGCCCTCCAACGTGCTGCTGGAAGCCGGCGGCGGGCGCGTCGTCGTCACCGACTTCGGCATCGGCGCGGCGCGGCAGGAGCCGTGCGCCGGTGACTTCGTGGCCCCGGAGTGCGGTGCGGGGCACGGGGCCGGTCCCGCCTCCGACCTGTGGTCCCTGGGGGCCGTGCTCCGTACGGCCATGGCGGCCCCGGCGGGACCCCTCGCGCCGTTGCTCGAAGAGCTGGCGGCCACCGAACCGGAGGCCCGGCCGTCGGTCGCGGCCGTCGCCGAGGTCCTGGCCGAGGCCGCCGGCGCCGGCCTTCCGGACTGGGTGACCGCGCCCCCGGTCACCGCCCCCGCCGCCCCGGCCGAACCCGCCGCCCCCGCCGAACCCGTCCCGGCGGCCCCCGAGCCCCGCCGCCTCACCCCGCTCGCCGCCCTCGGCCTGCTCCTCGCCAAAAAACCGGAACGCGGCTGACCGGCGCTGATCGTCCGCGACCAACCCCCTGATCAGCGCATTCCCTGCCAGTGATCACTGGCGGTGTGTGTGCGGTCGGTGAAACCGAGTTACCCACGGGTACCCAAAGGCCCCGCTCCCGAATACCCTGCGGCTCATGACGGACTCGCAGGCCCCGGCCCACGCACCGGCCCCCACCGGCACGAACCCGCTCGCCCCCGCCCCCGCTGGGGCCCGAACCGCCGCCGACGTGGTCACGCCCGAACTGGTCGCCCAGCTCACCAAGGGTGTCGTCGGATCCGGCCGCACCGCCAACCACACGCCCTTCACCGGCGAGAAGCTGGCCGACCTGCCCGAGTCCACCCCTCAGGACGTGGCGCGGGCCTTCGACGCGGCCCGCGCCGCGCAGGCCGTGTGGGCCAAGGTGCCGGTACGGCAGCGGGCCGCCGTCCTGCTCCGCTTCCACGACCTGGTGCTGGCCCGCCAGGCCGAGGTCCTCGACCTCATCCAGCTGGAGACCGGCAAGGCCCGGCTGCACGCCCACGAAGAGGTGCAGGCCGTCGCGGTCGCCGCCCGGCACTACGGCCGCAAGGCCCCCGCCTATCTGCGCCCCAAGCGGCACGCGGGCGCCATGCCCACCCTCACCCGGGTGACCGAGCTGCGCCACCCGCGGGGCGTGGTGGGCCAGATCGCCCCCTGGAACTACCCCCTCGAACTCTCCGTCGGCGACGCGCTCCCCGCCTTCGCCGCGGGCAACGCGGTCGTCATGAAGCCGGACACCGAGACCTGCCTGACCGCCCTGTGGGCCCGCGACCTCCTCATCGAGGCGGGGCTGCCCGCCGGCGTCTTCCAGGTCGTCCTCGGCGAGGGCCCGGTCGTCGGCCCCGAGGTCGTCCGGCACGCCGACTACGTCTCCTTCACCGGCTCCACCCGCACCGGCCGCGAGGTCGCCCAGGGCGCGGCGGCCCGCCTGGTCGGCGTGTCCCTCGAACTCGGCGGCAAGAACGCCATGCTGGTCCTCGACGACGCCGACATCGAGAAGGCTGCGGCCGGCGCGGTCCGCGCCTGCTTCTCCTCGGCCGGCCAGCTCTGCATCTCCATCGAGCGGCTGTACGTCCACGAGTCGATCGCCGACGCCTTCGTCGAGCGCTTCGCCGCCCGCACCAGGGCCATGCGCCTCGGCCGCTCCCTCGCCTACGGCGCCGACATGGGGTCCCTGGTCGGCGAGCGGCAGCTGGAGACCGTCCGGCGGCACGTGGAGGAGGCCGTCGAGAAGGGCGCCACCCTCGTCGCCGGCGGCACCGCCCGCCCGGACATCGGCCCCTACTTCTACGAGCCCACCATCCTCGACGGCGTCGAGGACGCGATGGCCGTCTGCACGGAGGAGACCTTCGGCCCGGTCGTCTCGATCTACCGCTTCAAGACCGACGACGAAGCCGTCGAACACGCCAACGGCACCCCGTACGGCCTCAACTCCTCCGTCTGGACCAGGAACGGCAGCCGCGGCCGCGCCGTCGCCGCCCGCCTGCGCACCGGCACGGTCAACGTCAACGAGGGTTACGCCCCGGCGTACGGCAGCGTGCAGTCCCCCATGGGCGGCATGAAGGACTCGGGCCTGGGCCGCCGCCACGGCTCCGAGGGCATCCTCAAGTACACGGAGGCCCAGACGGTCGCCCAACAGCGCCTGCTGCCGATGGCCCCCGCACTGGGCATGGACGACGAGAAGTACGCGGCCTTCATGAGCACCAGTCTCCGGGTGATGAAGGCACTGAGGCTGCGCTGACCTACGCAGGGGCGCGGGGAACTGCGCGAGCAACCACGATCCACCCGCACGCGAAACTCGACGAGGAGCACCCGTGCCCCAGGACACCTACGACTACGACGTCATCGTCGTCGGCTCCGGCTTCGGCGGCTCCGTCACCGCCCTGCGCCTCACCGAGAAGGGCTACACGGTCGGCGTGCTGGAGGCGGGCCGCCGCTTCACCCGCGACACCCTCCCCAAGAACTCCTGGGACATAAAGAACTACCTCTGGGCCCCGCAGCTCGGCTGCTACGGCATCCAGCGCATCCACCTCCTCGGCAACGTGATGGTGCTGGCCGGCGCGGGCGTCGGCGGCGGCTCGCTCAACTACGCCAACACCCTCTACGTCCCGCCGAAGGCCTTCTTCGACGACCCCCAGTGGCGCGACATCACCGACTGGCAGGAGGAGCTGAAGCCGTACTACGACCAGGCCCAGCGCATGCTCGGCGTACGCCTCAACCCGACGATGACCCCGTCCGACGTCCACCTGAAGGCGGCGGCGGAGAAGCTGGGCGTCGGCGACACCTTCCACCTCGCCCCGGTCGGCGTCTTCTTCGGCGACGGCAAGGACGCCGACGGCGCGGCGAAGGCGGCGCCCGGCGAGCGGGTCGCCGACCCCTACTTCGGCGGCGCGGGCCCCGCCCGCACCGCCTGCACCGAGTGCGGCGAGTGCATGACCGGCTGCCGGCACGGCGCGAAGAACACGCTCAACGAGAACTACCTCCACCTCGCCGAGCGGGCGGGCGCGGTGGTGCACCCGATGACGACGGTCGTCTCCGTCACCGACGACTCCCAGGGCGGCTACGCGGTCGCGACCCTGCCCACCGACGACCGCCGCAGGGCGAAGGGCCGGACCTTCAAGGCCCGCCGGGTCGTCATCGCTGCCGGCACCTACGGCACCCAGACCCTGCTGCACCGCATGAAGGCCGGCAGGCAGCTGCCGTATCTCTCCGACCGCCTGGGCGACCTCACCCGCACCAACTCCGAGGCGCTGGTGGGCGCCCAGACCGACAACCGGCGCTACCGCAAGGCGCACGGCACGGCGAAGGCAGACTTCACGCGGGGCGTGGCCATCACTTCGTCCATCCACCCGGACGAGAACACTCACATCGAGCCGGTGCGCTACGGCAAGGGCTCGAACGCGATGGGCGGGCTGTCGATCCTCCAGGTGCCGTACGCGGAGGGCTCCTCCCGGCTCCTCGGCTGGCTGGCGAACGCGGCCCGCCACCCCCTGCTGGTGCTGCGGTCGCTGTCCAACCGGCGCTGGTCGGAGCGGACCATCATCGGCCTGGTGATGCAGTCGCTGGACAACTCCCTGACGACCTACCTGAAACCGGACGGCGTCGGCAAGGGCCTGCTCACCGCCCGGCAGGGCCACGGCGCCCCCAACCCCAAGCAGATCAAGGCGGCGTCGGAGGCGGCCTCCGTGCTCGCCGCCGAGATCAACGGCTTCGCCGGCAGCAACGTCGGCGAGCTGATGGGCACCCCGCTCACCGCGCACTTCCTCGGCGGCTGCCCCATCGGCGACTCCCGCGAGACCGGGGTGATCGACCCGTACCACCGGCTGTACGGCCACCCCGGCATCTCGGTCGTGGACGGCGCCGCCGTCTCCGCGAACCTGGGGGTGAACCCGTCCCTCACCATCACGGCGCAGGCCGAGCGCGCGATGGCGTACTGGCCCAACAAGGGCGAGGCGGACCCGCGGCCGCGGCAGGGCGAGCCCTACCAGCGCCTCCAGCCCGTCGAGCCGCACCGGCCGGTGGTACCGGCCGAGGCATTCGGAGCGCTGCGGCTGCCCCTCCTCGGGATCCCGGCCGTGCCGCCGAAGAAGTAGGCCGGACGAGGCGGGCCGGGGAGGCCGTCGGACACCGAAGAGGGACCTGTGCCCCCCTCCGAGCTCAGGTCCCTCTTCGATCGGTGCGCGGCCGCCGCCCTGCGACGGTCCGCGCGACCTTGCTCCGTGCGGCTCAGGCGTCCACGTCCGGGTCGGACGGGTCCTCGCTGGGCTCGGCCGACCCGGACGGCTCGCTGGAGGCGGAGGCGGAGGCGGACGCGGACGGCGACGCGGCGAACGCGGCGACCGGCGCGGACAGCAGGGCGACCGGTGCGACGACTGCCGTGACAGCCGCGACGGCCGTCGCGGCCATGATCCGGCGAAGCTGCATAGGGGCCCCCGTGCATCAGCTGCGGTGCCTGGAGGTCACCGCTGGTTTTGCTGATGTGACCGGTGAGTCCTGTGAATGGTTGCCTCCGCATTCACAGGATTCTTATGTGACGTGAGTCACCTGACCGGAGGGGGTGTTCGGTGGCATGGACACAGCCGATTCCAAGGCTATTCTCGCCCCGTCGAACGGCCGAGCGAGAGAGTGTCATGTCTGACAGACGGTCCGAAGAGTCGTCGGGGGACGAGCCGTCCTCCTCCGTGTCCGACGAGGTGTGGGAGCGGTTCCTCCGCGACACCGAACGGGACATTCGCACGTCCGCCCCCAAGGAGCCCTCCGCCCGAGCCCGCCAGGTGACCGAACGGCTCAAGGGCCAGAAGGGCGAGCCGCAGGGGTGGCGGACCGGGCCCGCCTGGCAGGAGATGAACGGGCGGGCCGCCCGCCGCCGCAGGATCTGGGCGGTCGTCGGTGTTCCGCTGGCGATCGCCGCGGCCGTCGTGGCCATGCGGCCCTCCCTGATCCCGGGCGATCCCTTCGGCTCCTCCGGCGGCACGGACACCGCCACCACGCTCCTGCCCGACGAGACCACCACGCCGACCGCCCCGCCCTCCGCGGTCGCCCCCGACACCCCCACGCCGGCGCGTCCGTTCGCCGGCTCCCCGGCGCTGCGCTGGGCCGACGGCGCGGCCGGCATCGTGCTGCCGAAGGCCACCGCGCTCGGTGCGATACCGAAGGACCGGGTCGCACTGGCCCTCCAGCAGACCAGGAAGCTGCTGGTCGACGCCAACCTGAACCCCGACGTGGTGGCCGGCGGCCGCCCCGTGGTCGCTCTCTCGGTGCTCGACCCCAGGCAGCCCGGCGTGCTCGACGGTCTCACCACCTCGCTGCGCAGCCCCAGCAAGACCCACGACCCGCTGTTCCTCTTCAGCCGCTTCGACCCGAAGGACGTGCGGCCGGCCGGGAAGGTCGTCAAGGTGCGCGGCCGGATCACCTTCGCGAAGGGCAAGTTCGAGGGCGTGGCCGTGCACGCCGACTACACCTTCGTCTACCCGGTCGTCCGCGCCGGCGGCTCCACCGAGGTCACCCGCACGATCGTGCGCCGGGTCATCGACGTCGAGCTCCCCGACCCCGCGCGGTACCGGGTCACCCCCGGCCGGCTGACCCTCCTGCGCTACGACGAGGACGCCGGCAACTCCTCCTGCGGCATCAAGGACGGGTACCTGCACCCGCAGTTCCCGTCCCAGGCCAGGACCGGGACCCCGACCGGGAGCGCCACTCCCAGCGGGCCGCCCGTCGACCCGTACGACCGCAGCCGCGACATCGGCAAGGAGGGGGCCTGCAGCACGGTGAGCCGTATCTGACGGTGAGCTCTGTAGCTGACGGTGAGCCGTGCCCGGTGGACCAGGTGCGGGCAGGCGAAGGGCCCCGCGGGACGGAGCCGCGGGGCCCTTCTTTCGTCAGCACCGACGTCAGGGCAGCGTCGGTGCCTGGGAGCGGCGCCGGGGGGTTGCGCCGCTGGTCTCTGTGCCCTGTGCCACCGTCCGTGCCCGGGGTCGGCGCCCCGGCGCGCTCGGGGCGTACGGCAGGTCTCGACCTTTGGTGGACGGTCGGCACACGGCAATACCGTTGCCTGCACGGGGACTTGGGACCTGTGAAGGCCTTGGCCGACCTTCTAGGCATCGTGCTGGATGGACCCGGCCTCCGCAACCGCTTGACCCAGCCTTGTGCATTTTTGCAATTTTCCGCCGGTCGGCCCCGGGCGTCCCCGGAGCCGGCCGTTTTTGGGTGACCGGGCTGCTGTCCCCTGCCGTCCGGTCACTTGACCGGAGCGAGGTCCCACGACACACGGCACGTTCCGTGCGTCTCATCGCTCCGGTGAGCCACGCGTGGTACTTCGGGCCCGCCCCTGGCTGACACGGACACCCCACCAACGAAGCGGTCCGCCCACCGGTCACGCGCCGTACGGGTGAGAGCCGTACCGAACTCAGGTCCCCCCGACTCAGATGCGACCCCGGCACAGCTCCAGGAGCGTCATGGCGAGGGCGGTGCCGGGCCTGCCGAGCGCCGTGCTGTAGTGGCCGAGGATCTCCATCTCCCGGGAGAGGTTCACCCGGCGGCCGCCGGAGCCGATCCGGGCCTCCTGGACGACCGCGGAAACGGCCATCCGTTCCTGGATCAGTCCGATGATCCGGTCGTCGAGCGCGTCGATCCGCTCCCGCGCGCCGGCGATCACCTCGGCGGCCTCGGGTGTACGGGCGCCGGTCACATCGAGTGTGGTCATGTCGGGTTCCTCGTCTCAGGGGCTGCGGTGCCCCGGAGCGACAGGATCCGGAGAAACACCAGGCGCCCCGGACCTTGTCGGCCCGGGGCGCCTGGGGAAGTCGCTTGTCAGTGTCTCAAGCAGCACGACCATGGCAGCCGGTGGGCCGGTCGCCATAGGTAAACAGGAAGGTCGTCTGCGTGAGCATGGGGGCGAGTATGCCACACAACCGCCGTACCGGCGGGTACGGGCCGCACGGGGACAGCGGGCACGGACCGCATGGGACAGCGGGCACGGACCGCATGGGACAGCGGGTACGGGCCGCACGGGACAGGGGTCCGGGGGGCGGAGCGTCCAGGGACGGAAGCTGTCCCACCGCACCCCGTTAGAATCGGTGGCACAGACCCCGCCCACACCGCCGGAAGGCACCTCGTGTCCTCAGCCACTCCCGACACCGTCCTGGTCGTCGACTTCGGCGCGCAGTACGCCCAGCTCATCGCCCGCCGCGTCCGCGAGGCCCGGGTCTACAGCGAGATCGTGCCCAGCACCATGCCGGTCGCCGAGATGCTCGCCAAGAACCCGGCGGCGATCATCCTGTCCGGCGGCCCCTCGTCCGTGTACGAGGAGGGCGCCCCCCGCCTGGACCGCGAGCTCTTCGAGGCCGGCGTCCCGGTCTTCGGCATGTGCTACGGCTTCCAGCTGATGGCCCAGGCCCTCGGCGGCACGGTGGACAACACCGGCGCCCGCGAGTACGGCCGCACCGACCTGCACGTCTCCAAGGCGGCCTCCACCCTCTTCGAGGGCACCCCCGCCGAGCAGCACGTGTGGATGTCGCACGGCGACGCCTGCTCCGCCGCCCCCGAGGGCTTCACCGTGACCGCGTCCACGGACGTCGTCCCGGTCGCCGCTTTCGAGAACGACGAGAAGAAGCTCTACGGCGTCCAGTACCACCCCGAGGTCATGCACTCCACGCACGGCCAGCAGGTCCTGGAGCACTTCCTGTACCGGGGCGCCGGCCTCAAGCCGACCTGGACCACCGGCAACGTCATCGACGAGCAGGTCGCCGCCATCCGCGAGCTGGTCGGCGACAAGCGCGCCATCTGCGGTCTGTCCGGCGGCGTCGACTCCGCGGTGGCCGCCGCCCTGGTCCAGAAGGCCATCGGCTCCCAGCTGACCTGCGTCTACGTCGACCACGGCCTGATGCGCAAGGGCGAGACCGAGCAGGTGGAGAAGGACTTCGTCGCCGCCACCGGCGTCCAGCTGAAGGTCGTCGACGCGCAGGACCGCTTCCTCGACGCCCTCGCCGGGGTCTCCGACCCGGAGCAGAAGCGGAAGATCATCGGCCGCGAGTTCATCCGGGTCTTCGAGCAGGCCCAGGCCGAGATCATCGCCGATGCCGGCCCGGCCGTGGAGTTCCTGGTCCAGGGCACCCTCTACCCGGACGTGGTGGAGTCCGGCGGCGGCACCGGCACCGCGAACATCAAGTCGCACCACAACGTCGGCGGCCTGCCGGAGGACCTCGAGTTCAAGCTGGTCGAGCCGCTCCGCAAGCTCTTCAAGGACGAGGTCCGGATGGTCGGCCAGGAGCTCGGCCTGCCGGAGGAGATCGTCCAGCGCCAGCCCTTCCCCGGACCGGGTCTCGGCATCCGGATCGTCGGCGAGGTCACCAAGGAGCGGCTCGACCTGCTCCGCGAGGCCGACGCGATCGCCCGCGAGGAGCTGACCGCGGCCGGCCTCGACCGGGACATCTGGCAGTGCCCGGTGGTCCTGCTCGCGGACGTCCGCAGCGTCGGCGTCCAGGGCGACGGCCGCACCTACGGCCACCCGATCGTGCTGCGCCCGGTCTCCTCCGAGGACGCCATGACGGCCGACTGGTCGCGCCTGCCCTACGACGTCCTCGCGAAGATCTCCACCCGGATCACCAACGAGGTCCGCGACGTCAACCGGGTCGTCCTCGACGTCACCTCGAAGCCGCCGGGCACCATCGAGTGGGAGTAGTCCCCGCTGGGAGCAGTCCCCGCGGAGCGCTGAAGAAGAGGTGGCACGGCTCCGGCCGGCGCCACCTCTTCGGCATGTGCCGTACCAGTCACGCGGCTGTCGATTCCCGACATCTTCTGTCGCGATGTGCTCGCGCGCGTCATCTTTACAGAACAGCTCTGTTTTCCTGTGCTGACCGGCGGTAACTTCCGGCCGTAACACAAACCCAGTGCTGGAGGACCTATGCACGGGCCGACCCCGCCCCTGCCGCTGCCCACCGATCAGCTGCAGTTCGCGATGCCGCCGATGTACGACTCGCTCGACGACGAGCGCCGGCATCGCAAGGAGCGGCTGGCCGGCGCGCTGCGGATCTTCGGCAGGGCCGGGCTGGAGGACGGGGTGTCCGGGCACATCACCGCCCGCGACCCCGAATACTCGAACTGCTTCTGGGTCAACCCCTTCGGCATACCGTTCAAGCACGTCACCGTGAGCGACCTCGTCCTCGCCAACCAGGACGGCCAGGTGATCGAGGGCGGCTACCACATCAACCAGGCAGCCTTCACCGTGCACGCCCAGGTGCACGCGGCCCGCCCGGACGTCGTCGCCGTCGCCCACTGCCACTCCGTGTACGGCCGCGCCCTGTCCGCCCTCGGTGACCTGCTCGACCCGATCAGCCAGGAGAGCTGCGCCTTCTACGAGGACCACGCCCTCTACGACGCCTACACCGGCGTCGCCGTCGACGCCGAGGAGGGCCGCCGGATCGCCGCCGCCCTCGGCTCCCGCAAGGCGCTGGTGCTGCGCAACCACGGGCTGCTGACCGTCGGCGACTCGGTGGACGCGGCGGCCTGGTGGTTCCTGTCGATGGAGAAGTCGGCGCAGGTCCAGCTGACCGCCAAGGCGGCCGGCCGCCCGCTGCTCATCGACCACAGGCTCGCCGTCGCCACCCGGGAACAGCTCGGCGGCGACCTGGTGGCCTGGATCAACTACCAGCCCCTGTGGCGCGACATCAGCCGCAGCGAACCGGACCTGCTCGGCTAGCCGCAGGCTCAGAAACTCCGCAGCACGGCCGCCTTCGTCAGCGCGAACTCCTCGTCCGTGAGCACCCCGTCCCGGTGCAGCTCGCCCAGCTCCCGCAGTCTGCGCAGCAGGACGTCGTGGTGGTCGCCGGACTGACGCGGCACGGTGACCGGGGGCCGGTCCCGGCCGGGGGGTTCCGCGCCCGGCCGGGTCGACGGATGCGGCAGCCGGGCCGTGACCGCCGCCGCGACCAGCGCCGTCAGCAGGTCGCGGCGGACACTGCCCCACAGGTCCAGGGCGTAGGGGTCGCGCTCGGCCGGCAGCTTCGAGAACGCCGTCTCGTGGGTCACGAACCGCAGGAAGCCGCCCTCGTGGCCGGAGTTGGGCAGCCACTCCACCCCCACCAGATCGCCGACACCGATGATCCGGGGCCCGGTGGCGCGCTTGACCCGGTCGGAGGTGTCGGCCCAGTCGACGCGCACCTGCGTCCCGTCGAACGACACCGTGCCGTCCGAGGACCGCACCGACACCGGAACCGGCGGGCCCGGCAGCAGATACGTCGTCGTCGGCCCGCTCGGGACCTGGTCCAGCAGCAGCGACTGCCGGATCTCCGCCGCGACGTACTCGGCCACCCCGGAGCGGTCCTCGTCCACGGCCAGCCGGTACGGATCCGCCGCCTCCGGCAGCCGGCCCCCCGTCGCCTGCAGCAACGGGTCCGCGCCCTCGCGCAGCCGCATCCTCAACCGCCCCCGCCTGCGCTCCGGCTCGTACACCACCCCCGACACCGCCTCCAGGGGCACGGCGATCTCCCCGTAGGTCTGCCGGAACAGCGGCACGCGGCGGTGACGCCCCGGCGTGATCCGGACGGTGCTGCCGTCGAAGGCCCAGGTCCCGTCCCGCTGGATGATCTCGGCCATGGGGAAATTCTCGCAGCCGGGTCAACATGTCTGCCGTATCTTCACTCGTCGTGACCGGCCCATTGACCGCGGACACCGTGGCGTAGGGCACAATTCGCTCTCGACACAAGGGAGTTGCGCGATGCCGTCCGGCCCCGGGGAGGGCCCTGCGGGTCGTGCCCCGGGCGTGGGGAAGGCAGGCGTCGGGCGTGGCGGTGCAGGAGGCGGGGCAGGGCGCCGGTTCGGGTGTCCACGGGGGCGGCTGCACGTGCGGGGACTGCCCGCACGGAGCACGCGAGGGACACCGGCGGGCGGTGGCCGAATTCCTGCTCAGACGCGATGAGTTCGCGGCCGGACAGGGGCTGCCCGCGGCGGTGGCCCACTCGGCCTCCGCCTCCCGCCAGTGGGTCTCCGAGGAACTCACCCAGTCCGCCGGCGTGGTCGCCGAACGCGGCCGCGCCGAGGGCGAGGCCTGGCTCGCCCGGCTCTGGCTGCGCACCGCGTGCACCGTCTGGGCGGCCGTCGTCACCATGCTCCTGATCCAGTCCCTCACCGCCATCGGCACGGGCTGGACCAGCGCCCGCACCGCCGGCCTGCTCGCCGCCCTGATCATGGCCCTCGCCCTCACCGCCGCCTCCTGGTTCCACCGCTCGCGCGGTGGGGTGCTCGCCCCCGTCATCGGCGAGGACAACCGCATGTCCACCTCCCGCACCGTCGCCGCCTCCTGGGTCCTCTTCGTCGCCTACGCCGTCCTCGTCCTGGCCGGCCGCCTGGCCGCCGCCTCCTCTCCCGCCGAGCGCGACGCCCTCCTCTCCGGCCTCGACCTCGCGCGCGGCGCCGGCGTGGTGAGCGTGCTCGCCGTGGTCTGCGGCATCGCCGTCCTGGTGCGCCGGGTGGTCGGCCTGCGCATCGTCGGCCAGCGGCTGCAGAAGGTGCGCGCCCACCGCCCCCGCGCCGCCGACCTGCTCACCGACGACGCCGGCCGCGGTACCTTCGCCGACATCCAGTACGTCGTCATCGGCGCCGTCGCCCTGCTCTTCGCCGCCGTACGGCTGGCCCGCCGCCCCGACCAGCTCCCCGACCTGCCCTGGGGGCTCGCGACCGTGGTCCTGATCTCCGCCGCGACCTACCTGGCCGGCAAGTACGCCGAGGGGGGCCGCCCGGTGATCCTCTCCGTCGTCCGCGCCCGCGAGGCCGGTGACCTGGACGCACCGATCCGCACGGGCGACGACATCGAGATCCGCGGCACCGGCTTTGTCCCGCCCGGGGCCCAGAGCGCCGACCGTCTCTCCCGCATGGTGGTGCGCATCGGCGCCGTCAACGTCCACGTCCCGCTGGTCCCGGTCACCGGCGGCTTCAGCAACCCCACGGACCAGGTCCTCACCGTCCCCGTCCCGGCCGACGTGGAGCCCGGCTCGGTGGAGGTCCAGGTGGTGACGGCGGCCGGCGTGGCCACCAACCGCTGTGTGGTCGAGGTGACGGACTGAAGGGCGGCCCGAGCCCGTCCGGACCTGCGCACTCTTCCCTCTCTCCACCCTCACAGGTGGCGGAGTCCGGCCGAAATTCGGAAAAACGTCCGGGAGAGGGTTGAGCCGGGCGTGGTTGTCGTACGTATGGTCTGTTGAGGGGCCTGGGCACAGCGGCGAGAGGTGGCTACTGGCGATGACTCACAGCACCCGTTCGGACACGCACACCCGGTATCTCGACGGCGACGGCGGTCTGCGCGACACCGCCACCCGGTACGCCCTCCTTCCGCTGCGGATCTTCCTGGGCGTCACCTTCATCTACGCCGGCCTGGACAAGCTGACCGACAGCGCCTTCCTGAAGTCCGGTGGGTCCGGGTCCATCGGCGACACCATGCGCGCGGTCCGTGACTCCGCCGCGATCCCGGCCCTGGTCGACCTGGCGCTGAAGAACCCCGTGGGTTTCGGCACCGCGATCGCCATCGGTGAGCTCGCCGTGGGCCTCGGCACCCTCTTCGGCCTGCTGGCCCGGCTGGCCGCGCTCGGCGGCGCGCTGATCTCGCTCAGCCTCTGGCTGACCGTGAGCTGGGCCAACTCCCCGTATTACTACGGCAACGACCTCGCCTACCTGATGGCCTGGCTGCCCCTGGTCCTCGCCGGCGCCCCCTATCTCTCCCTGGACGCC
Source organism: Streptomyces sp. NPDC051987 (assembly GCF_040680735.1). Taxonomy (NCBI): domain Bacteria; kingdom Bacillati; phylum Actinomycetota; class Actinomycetes; order Kitasatosporales; family Streptomycetaceae; genus Streptomyces; species Streptomyces sp. NPDC051987. Next base: position 123,560 of record NZ_JBFAXI010000004.1, read on the forward strand.
GTCCTCCGCGCCCGACGCCGAGACCGCTCCGCACGGGCCTCGCTCGGCCTCTAGGCCTTCAGGCCTGTCGGGGCTCTAGCTCTCCGGCGCGCCGCGGCGCCTGCGTATCGCCCGGGTCAGGGCCGCGGTCACCCCTGCCAGGAAGAGGCCGGCCACCAGTACCGGGACGGCCGCGAACCACTCGGTGTCCCACCAGCCGACCGCGTCCCCGGCGTAGGCGATGCCCGCCCCCGTCAGGAAGACGCCGACCACCAGGCGTCCGGGCTGGAACTCATGCCGCAGCACGGGTCACCTCCACCTGTCCCGCGCCGACCTGGAGCTCCAGGTCGAGCGTCCCCGCGTTCTTCGCGCCGCTCGTCGGCGGCAGCGTCACGTTCTTGTGCCTGCCCGGCTCCACGTCCACGTCCTTCTTGTCGTCACCGGGCAACTGGATGTCGCCCACCCCCACGTCGATGCTCATCGACACGGTCACGTCCGCCGGAACGGCGATCTCCAGCCGGCCCGCGCCCACCTCGGCCGACGTCGCCAGCGTCTGCTCCTTCGCGAGGCGTATGTGCGTCAGATCCAGCGTGGCCACGCCCGTCCCGAGGTGGTACTTCGGCGACACCTCCGCCGTCGTGGCCGGGGTCCAGGACACCCGTGTCCAGTGGGTGCTGATGTCGGACGGCAGGGCCGTCGCGGCGGCCAGCAGGGCCGCCGTGACCAGCGCCAGGAACAGCGAGCCCGCCCCGGTGCGGCCGACGAACGAGCTGAGCGCCGTGCCCAGTCCGAACACGATCAGCGCGCAGGCCAGACCGGCCTGCAGACTGACGCCCAGTGGGTGCGTGTCCCACGTCAGTCCGGTGGCCAGACCGCCCGCCAGCAGGGCGAACAGGAAGATCCAGCCGCCTATCCAGCGCGGTCCGCGCGGTTTCGGGGGCGGGCTCTGCCGGGCGCGGACGTCCTGGCCGTGCACCCACGGGGTGCTCAGCCGGACGTCGAGCCCCGGCACGCCCCGGCCACGGGCCTCGGCCGGGCCCCAGAGATAGCCGGTGCCGCCGACGTGCGTGCCGTCCTTGACGATCGGGTCGCGCCACCACGACGGGTAGGAGATCGGGATCGGCGGCGCCTGGGCCTCCGGCGGGGCGTCGGCGACGGCCTGCGCGGACAGCGGGTCGGTGTCGGGAGCGCCGCGGTGCCGCGACCAGTACCCGGCGCCGGCCAGCAGCAGGGAGAGGACCACGGCGAAGGCCAGCACCTGGCCGTTCCTGATCATCGTGAGCAGTACTCCGCAGCCGACCAGCGCGAACAGCACGGCCGCCAGGGCCTGCCCGTCGACCCGGCCGGTCAGCAGCTTGCGGACCTCGTTCTCCTCGTTGTCCTCGCCGTCCTCGTACGGAACGAAGAGCCAGGCGAAGCCGTAGAAGATGAGGCCGATGCCGCCGGTCGCGGCCAGCACCGCCAGCGTGATGCGGAAGATCACCGGATCCAGGTCGGTGTGGCGCCCGAGCCCCGCGCACACGCCCGCGATCATCTTGTGCCGACGATCGCGCCGGAACCGGGGGGAGGACGCGTCGACGGCCGCCGCGGCGGTGCCGCCGGCGCCCGCCCCCGGCCCGGCCGTCTCCGCCGCGGCGGGCGCGGCATCCGACGGCCCGGCGCCCGCTGCGGGCCGCGGGCCGGGGCCGGGTCCCGGACCCGTCGCGGCGTGCTCGTGATCAGTCATGAGTCAATGGTGACGGGCGTGCCGCCCCGACGGCAGTCGGGATGACCCTGGCCGAACCCTGAAATCGGCCCCGAGACCGCACCGGGAGGCGTTCGAACGAGCCGCGGCGCCCCGGAGTCGGCGCAAACCCGAAGATCAGGGGAGTCTCGGGGGTCGACCCTGATGCTCCGCAACCCCGGGCGTGTGACCATCGATGGCATGCCGGAAGCCGCAGCAGTGCCCCTCGACGACCCGCGGCCGCCGCGCAAGCTCTACCGCAGCAGCGACGGCCGCTGGCTCGGCGGAGTGGCGCGGGGCCTCGCCGGGCATCTCGGGCTGCCCGTGGTCTGGGTGCGGCTCGTCTTCGTCGGCCTGTTCATGGCCAACGGTCTCGGCGCGCTGCTGTACGCCGCGTTCTGGTTCTTCGTACCCCTCGGCGTCGGCGGGGTCGGCGGCCAGAAGCCGCCGTCCCTGGTCGCCACCGAGACCCTGGCGGACGGCCGCCGCAGACTCGTCGCCCGCAAACCGGACCGGGGCCAGATCGTCGCTCTGCTCCTCATGGTCGTCGTGTCCATGGTGTTCGTGGGCAGCGTCAACCTGACCGGCGGCGCCAAGGCCTATCTCCTGCCCGCGGTCCTCGTCGCCGCCGGTGTCGCCCTCGTCTGGCGCCAGGCGGACAACGCCCGCCGCGCCCGCTGGGTCGAGGTGGGCAGCCGGCGCCGCACGCTCACACTGCTGCGCGCGGGCGTCGGTGTCCTGCTGGTCACCGCGGGCGTCTCGGGTGTCTTCGTCATGCAGGGCTCCGCCGCGCACATCGGCGCGGTGCTGCAGGCGGCCCTCGCCGTGCTCGTCGGCATCACGCTGCTCGCCGGTCCTTACCTCGTGCGCATGACCCAGGACCTCTCCGAGGAGCGCCTGATGCGCATCCGCGCGCAGGAGCGCGCCGAGGTCGCCGCCCATGTCCACGACTCCGTGCTGCACACGCTCACCCTGATCCAGCGCAATGCGGAGAACGCGGGCGAGGTGCGCCGCCTCGCCCGCGCACAGGAGCGCGACCTGCGCACCTGGCTCTACAAACCCGAGGGCACCGGCAAGGACGAGGCCGACGAGCCCACCACCCTCGCCGACGCCGTCCGGCGCAATGCGGCGGAGGTGGAGGACAAGCACGGCGTCCCCATCGAGGTGGTGGTGGTCGGGGACTGCCCGCTCGACGAGCGGACGGGCGCGCAGATGCAGGCCGCGCGCGAGGCGATGGTCAACGCGGCCAAGTACGGTGGCGAGGGCGGCGCCGTCCAGGTCTACGCCGAAGTCGAGGGCAGGACGGTCTTCGTGTCCGTCCGTGACCGCGGTCCCGGTTTCGACCTCGACTCGATACCCGCCGACCGCATGGGTGTCAGAGAATCGGTCATCGGCCGTATGGAGCGCCACGGCGGCACCGCACGGCTGCGGTCCGTGCCGGGCGGCGGCACGGAGGTCGAGCTGGAGATGGAGAGGGCGGAGAAGACGTCATGAGCGACGCGACCGAGGCGAACGGCCCGGCGGAAGGCGCGGAGAAGGCCGGGCGTCGGGTGCGCGTGGTCCTCGTCGACGACCACCGGATGTTCCGGACCGGCGTCCAGGCCGAGATCGGGCGGACCGAACAGACCGGCGTCGAGGTGATCGGCGAGGCCGCCGACGTCGACCAGGCGGTCTCGGTGATCACCGCGACCCGGCCCGAGGTGGTTCTCCTGGACGTGCACCTGCCGGGCGGCGGCGGGGTCGAAGTGCTGCGCCGGTGCGCTCCGTTGATGGCGGACGCCGAGCAGCCGGTGCGCTTCCTCGCCCTGTCCGTGTCGGACGCGGCCGAGGACGTGATCGGCGTGATCCGCGGCGGCGCCCGCGGCTACGTCACCAAGACGATCACCGGCACCGACCTGGTCGACTCGATCTTCCGGGTCCAGGAGGGCGACGCCGTCTTCTCCCCGCGGCTCGCCGGGTTCGTGCTGGACGCGTTCGCCTCCACCGACGCCCCGCCGGTCGACGAGGACCTGGACCGCCTCACCCAGCGCGAGCGCGAGGTGCTGCGGCTGATCGCCCGCGGCTACGCCTACAAGGAGATCGCCAAGCAGCTGTTCATCTCCGTCAAGACGGTCGAGTCCCATGTGTCGGCGGTGCTGCGGAAGCTGCAGCTGTCGAACCGGCACGAGCTGACCCGCTGGGCCACGGCGCGTCGGCTGGTGTGACCATCCGGTAGGCGCGCCAAGGATCGCACCTGCGCTGGGACGGTGCTTGGACACACATGCCCCTACAGGGGGGCCATGGCGGCGGATCAGCACGCGGATATCGTCAGCAGCGGCGTCGAGATGCCCGTCCGCGCCGACGGCGAGCTGTGGGCGGTGGGCGGTGGGCGCGGTGATCTTCAATCGGCAGGGTCGGGCCTTCGCCCAGAAGCGCAGTCCCCTGTTGCGAGCGCCAGCTCGAACCACATCTCCTTCCCGATCCCGCATCTCCTCCTCTCCGCACCCCAGTCATCCGCGAACGCCGCCACCAGCGCCAGCCCTCGGCCAGACTCGGCGTCCAGCGGCGCCGTGCCGGGCGTCGGGAGGATGCCGCTCGCATCGGTCACCGTTACGCGGACCCGGTCGTCCGTGACCACGCAACGGGCCCAGATCTCGCGGCCGGCCGGGACCTTCGCGTGGCGGTAGGCGTTTGTCATCAACTCGCTCAGGAGGAGCTCCGCTGTGTCGGTCACCTCCTGCGGCAAGCCCCAGGACGTTGCCTGCTCGCGGAACAACTCGCGTGCTCTGCCCACGCTTCGAGCGTGGCGCGGCAGGCGCCACTCGATGTCCTTGAGGGCGGTCGTCACGGGCAGTGGGGGGTGTGGGGACTGCATGCGCTGTTCATCCCTTGCGGCTGACATTCCGGCGTTCGGCCTGATCACGGTCCCCGTTGGCGCGTAGCCTCGCGAGTAACGGCGCGGGTACAGCGGGTGGTTGTACCCGGCGTGGACCCGGCGGAGGTGTGCGTGTCGACCGAGGTGAACTCCCAGCCGCCGATCGCCTGGCGGTACTGCGGCAGCCAGATCAAGATGTGGCGTACCGATGCAGGCATCGGCCGGGAGGCGCTGGCCAAGGAGGCCGGGTACGACTATGAGTACGTCAAGTCGATGGAGAACGGCCGGCGGCGGCCGACGCTGCGGCTGTTGCAGGTCGCCGACCAGGTGTGCGGGGCGGGTGGGAAGCTCGTCGCGGCTCAGGAGTACCTGAAGCCCGAGCCGTTTCCTGCGCGGTCTCAGGAGTTCATGGCCATTGAGGCAGAGGTCATCAGCTTCTCCTGCTACGAGCCGCTGCTAATTCCCGGACTGTTGCAGACGGAGGAGTACGCGCGAGCGCTGATCGGCGGCAGCTCGCCGCCCCTTGACGATGAGACGGTTGAGGAGCGTGTGGCAGCCAGGCTCCGCCGCGCCGACGCAGTGCGGCGCAAGACGGGCGTGATGTACGGGTTCGTCATCTACGAGGCGGCTCTTCGTACCGGTGTCGGTGGTTCAGACGTGATGGGGGCGCAGTACCGGCACCTCTTGGATGTAGGTGCACTCCGCAATGTGTCAGTCCAGATCTTGCCCTACGGGCGCTGCAGCGGCGTCGCTCTCAACGGCAGCATCGTCCTGTTGGAGACACCGGACCATGAGCAATATGGATACGTGGAGGCACCCGAGGTCAGCGTCCTGTATGCAAGCCCCGGCAAGGTGAGTGCTTTGACTCAAGCTCATGCAATGATCCGCACGCACTGCCTAAGCGTGGAGGAGTCGGCCACGTTCATCAGAAAGGTGGCGGAGGAACCGTGAGTGAGCGCCTGACCTGGTACAAGTCCAGTTACAGCGACAGTCAGGGCGGCAACTGCCTCGAAATAGCCCTCACCTGGCGCAAGTCCACCCACAGCGACTTCGAGGACGCCTCCTGTGTCGAAGTCGCCGCCTGCCCTCACACCGTCCACGTCCGGGACTCGAAGCTCGGTCCCCGAAGCCCCCGATTCGCCATCGCTGGGGTCTCCTGGGCCGCCTTCCTCGCCTACGCCCGTACCGCCGCTTGAGTCGAGTTCCAAGGCTCAAGGGTCGAGATCCGTTTGTGAGATCAGCAAGGCGGAACCGGGCGGTGACGAGCGGGCGTACGGCGATCTGCTCCTGCTGAAGCGGCTGCGGGCCGCCGTTACTGGGCCCTGTTGCGACTGCGGCTCGGAGACATCGACGGCGGCGCGTCACAGCGGTCACGGCCAGGTCCGTGACCGCTCACACGACCCGCGTCGCCCCCGCGAACGGCATCTCGTCGACCGGGGCGATCCGTACCGGCGCCGACGGGTTGGGTGCGTGGATCATCTCGCCGTTGCCGATGTAGATGCCGACGTGGCTGATGCCCGAGTAGAAGAACACCAGGTCGCCCGGTTGGAGTTCGGAGCGGGAGACGCGGCGGCCGGCGTTGATCTGGGCGTAGGTGGTGCGGGGGATGGAGATTCCTGCGGAGCGGTAGGCGGCCTGGGCCAGGCCCGAGCAGTCGAAGGCGTCCGGGCCGGTCGCGCCCCAGACGTAGGGGCTGCCGAGCTTGGAGTAGGCGTAGGCGACGGCTGCCGTGGCGCGGGAGTCGGTGGCGGTGACGCTGCCGGCGGTCAGCGGGGCGCGGGCGTCGGACGCGGAGCGTGAGGCGCGTCCGGTGCCCTCGTCCGCCGCGACCGCGGCCCGCTGCCCCGGCGACAGCCGGTCCAGCAGCCGCCGGGCCTCGCCGAGCTTGGCGTTGATGGCGCTCTTCTGCCGCTTCAGCTCGGCCTGCCGGGACCGCAGCGACGTCAGCTCCACGTGCGCGGCGCCGCGCAGCTGCTCGATCTCCCGCAGCTGCCCGCGCACCCGCGCCACCGCACCGGCCTGCCGGTCGCCGATCCGTTCGGCGAACGCCGCGTCGTCCAGGTACTGGTCGGGGTCGCTGGACAGCGCCAGCTGCCAGGACGGATCGATGCCGCCGTCGCGGTACTGGGCGGCCGCTGTCGAACCGAGCGCGTCCCGGGCGGAGTTGAGTTTCTCCTGGGCACGGGCGGTCTCGTCCTGCAGCGACCTCAGCCGCCGCTCGGCCGTGTCGGCCCTGTCCTTCGCCCCGTCGTACTTCTGGGTGGCGGCCTCGGCCTCCTGGTACAGCTGGTCCACCTTGGCCTTCACCTGCGCCGGTGTCAGCTGCGGCTCGGCGTTTCCGGTCCCGTCGAACGCCGTCGCGGTGGCCGCGCCCGCCAGGGCGAGGGTGGCGGCCGCACGGACCGTGTTGCCGCTGAGCGAGCGCTGTCGGGGCTTGCGGTGCGCTGCCACCTGGACTGTCCCGTCCTTTCGTACGACCGCCGTCCCCTCCGTGCGGGCGCCGGGGAGCGTCGTCACGGCCGGGGGAGTGCGGAGTGCGCGTCCGGCGGCGGCCCGCGCAGGGGAGCGGACCGCCGCCGGACCTTCTCGGCGGTGGTGCCCGACTGCCGCCCCTGGCCCGGGCGGCGGTGGGGAGTCGGTCACCTGGGGGAGGACGCTAGGCCCGGATGTGTCGGCTCGGTAACGCGATGCACGGAATTGGCGTGACCGGATCGATACCGACCGGTACGTGAGCGGGATTCCGGTCCGGAACCGTCGGCTTCTCGGGGTGGATGACCGAAGCGGTGGTTCCGGGGGAGGCAGGGGTCACAGAGTGCTATGGGGTGCATATATGCGGTGTGGCGGACGCGGAGGGAGGGGCCGGTGACCGGTGCCCCGGACGGCCCTGATTAGGCTCCGGGGCCATGGACGTACTCATCCATCTCTTCGTCGGCCTGCACATCATCGGCATCGCCGCGCTCCTCGGCGGCTTCCTCACCCAGATGAAGGCGATGGGCCAGGGCACGGCCCGGTTCGTCCCCGGCATGCTGCACGGCGCGTTCACCATGCTCGCCACCGGCGTGATCCTGGTCGGCCTCAACGAGGCCGACGACCACCACGTCAACACCGTCAAGATCGGCGTGAAGCTCGCCCTGTTGATCGTGATCCTCGGACTCGTCTACGTGAAACGCGACGACGAGAAGGTGGAGAAGGGGGCCTTCGGCCTGGTGGGCCTGCTCACCATGGTGAACATCTTCATCGCCGTCCTGTGGACCTGATCCGTACGGCGGACGAGCCCCGCGGCCGGCGCGCCGTGAGCTTCACCACGGACGTCGTTCCCGGCGCCGAGGCGCGCGCCGACCGGCCGTGACGGAGTGGATCGGTGCGGTCATCCGGGCGACTTTCCGGGGTGGCGACCGGTTGTCGGTGGGGCGCCCTAGACTCGGAGAGCGATGAGCAGCCTCTTTGACGACAGCTTCCTGGCGAGCCTCCAGGCCCCCCGCGGCCACGACGAGGAACCCCCGCCGCCGCCCGAGGACGAGCACGCTCCGGAGTCGGTTCCGGACGATCTGTTCGGCGGGAAGTTCGACGTGCCCCCGGACCGGGACGCCCACTACCGCGACGGCGCCGCCCGTCCGGTCCTGGACCCGGCCGCGCTCCTGGAGGGGCTGAACGAGAACCAGCGGGCGGCCGTCGTCCATGCCGGTTCCCCGTTGCTCATCGTGGCCGGCGCCGGTTCCGGCAAGACGCGCGTGCTCACCCACCGCATCGCCCACCTGCTCGGCGCGCGCCAGGTGCACCCGGGCCAGATCCTCGCGATCACCTTCACCAACAAGGCCGCGGGCGAGATGAAGGAGCGAGTCGAGCACCTCGTCGGCCCGCGTGCGCATGCGATGTGGGTGATGACGTTCCACAGCGCCTGCGTCCGGATCCTGCGCAGGGAGAGCAAGAAGCTCGGCTTCACCTCCTCCTTCTCGATCTACGACGCGGCCGACTCCAAGCGCCTGATGGCCCTGGTCTGCCGCGACCTGGACCTCGACCCCAAGCGCTACCCGCCCAAGTCCTTCAGCGCCAAGATCAGCAACCTCAAGAACGAGCTGATCGACGAGGAGGACTTCGCCGCCCAGGCCACCGACGGTTTCGAGAAGACCCTCGCGCAGGCCTACGCCCTCTACCAGTCGCGGCTGCGCGAGGCGAACGCCCTCGACTTCGACGACCTGATCATGACGACGGTCAACCTGCTGCGCGCCTTCCCGGACGTCGCCGAGCACTACCGCCGCCGCTTCCGGCACGTCCTGGTCGACGAGTACCAGGACACCAACCACGCCCAGTACGCGCTCGTGCGCGAGCTGGTCGGCACCGGCGCACACGACGAGAGCACCCCGCCCGGCGAGCAGGACCTGGAGCCCGCCGAGCTGTGCGTCGTGGGTGACGCCGACCAGTCGATCTACGCCTTCCGCGGCGCGACCATCCGCAACATCCTCCAGTTCGAGGAGGACTACCCGAACGCGACCACGATCCTCCTCGAACAGAACTACCGCTCCACGCAGACGATCCTGAGCGCCGCCAACGCGGTCATCGAGCGCAACGAGTCCCGCCGCCCGAAGAACCTGTGGACCAACGCGGGCGCGGGCGCGCAGATCACCGGCTACGTCGCCGACACCGAGCACGACGAGGCGCAGTTCGTCGCCGACGAGATAGACCGTCTGACGGACGCGGGCGAGGCGAAGGCCGGCGACGTCGCCGTCTTCTACCGCACCAACGCGCAGTCCCGTGTCTTCGAGGAGATCTTCATCCGCGTCGGCCTGCCCTACAAGGTCGTCGGCGGGGTCCGCTTCTACGAGCGCAAGGAGGTCCGGGACGTCCTGGCCTACCTGCGGGTGCTGGCCAACCCGGAGGACTCCGTCCCGCTCCGGCGCATCCTCAACGTCCCCAAGCGCGGCATCGGCGACCGCGCGGAGGCGATGATCGACGCCCTCGCCCAGCGCGAGAAGATCAGCTTCCCGCAGGCGCTCAAGCGCGTCGACGAGGCGTACGGCATGGCCGCGCGGTCGACGAACGCGGTCAAGCGGTTCAACACGCTCATGGAGGACCTCCGCACGGTCGTGGAGTCCGGCGCCGGACCCGCCACAGTCCTGGAAGCGATCTACGAACGCACCGGATACCTGGCCGAGTTGCAGAACTCCACGGACCCCCAGGACGAGACCCGCATCGAGAACCTCCAGGAACTCGCCTCCGTGGCGCTGGAGTTCGAGCAGGAGTCCGGCGAGGGCGAGCAGTCGGGCGGGCTCGCCGACTTCCTGGAGCGGGTGGCCCTGGTCGCCGACTCCGACCAGATCCCCGACGAGGACGAGAACGGCGACGGCGTCATCACCCTGATGACCCTGCACACCGCCAAGGGCCTCGAGTTCCCGGTGGTGTTCCTGACCGGCATGGAGGACGGCGTCTTCCCGCACATGCGCGCCCTCGGCCAGACCAAGGAGCTGGAGGAGGAGCGGCGCCTCGCCTACGTCGGCATCACGCGCGCGCGGGAGCGGCTGTACCTCACCCGGTCGTCGATGCGCAGCGCCTGGGGCCAGCCGTCGTACAACCCGCCCTCGCGCTTCCTGGAGGAGATCCCGGGCGCGTATCTGGAGTGGAAGCGGACGGGCGCGATGGCGCCAATCTCCTCCGGGCCCGCGGCGGGTGTGGCGGCCTCGCTCTCCTCGACCCGCTCGCGCTCCTCGGCGTCCGGCGCGTCCGGCTTCGCCACCCGGCGGACCTCGGAGAAGCCGGTGGTCTCGCTGGCCGTCGGCGACCGCGTCACCCACGACCAGTTCGGCCTCGGCACGGTCGTCGCGGTGAAGGGCACCGGTGGCAACGCGGAGGCGACGATCGACTTCGGCGACACCAAGCCGAAGCGGCTGCTGCTGCGGTACGCGCCGGTGGAGAAGCTGTAGCGGAGCAGACGCAGGACCGGGCCTCGCGGCGGCGGGGCCCACCGCACCGGTCAGGTCAGGTCGGGTCGAGTCCGTGGCTGCGCAGCCACGGCAGCGGGTCTATGGCGGCGCCGCCGGCCGGGCGCACCTCGAAGTGCAGGTGCGGGCCTGTCGAGTTGCCGGAGTTGCCGGAGTACGCGATCGGGTCGCCGGCCTTCACCGTCGTACCGGCGGCGACGCGGTACGACGAGAGGTGGCAGTACCACGTCTCCGTGCCGTCCTTCGCCGTCACGATCATCATGTTGCCGTAGGCGCTGTTCCACTTGGTGGAGACGACGCCGTCGGTCGCGGCCATCACCGTCGTGCCGTAGGAGACGGGGAAGTCGATGCCCGTGTGGACGGACATCCAGTTGACGCCGGCCTGGCCGAAGTAGGCGCTGAGGCCCTTCTGCGTGACCGGCAGCACGTACTTCGGGCGCAGCCGCTCCTTGCGGGCCGCCTCCGCCGCCGCCTTCTTCTTCTCGGTCTCCTGCTGGGCCTTGAGGTCGATGCGTTCCTGCGTCCGGCTGGCCCGGTCGGCGAAGTCGTCGGCACCCGCCGAGAGCGTCCTCAGCTGGGCGTCCAGCCTGCTGTTGGCGGCGGACGGTTTCACCGACTGGGCGTCGGAGGCGGAGGCCGTGGTGTCCTTGTTGTCGTCGGTCAGACCGCCGACGGAGGCGGCGGCGATCCCGGCGACCCCCATGACGCACACCGAGGGCACGGCGACCGTCAGCAGTGCGGACCGCTTGGGCGGCGGACGGCGGCGGGAACGCGCCCCCGCGCGGGAGCCGGCGCGGGCCGCCGCCGGGGTGACCTCTTCCTGATCGTCCAGCAGTGGCGTTACTGCAGGCAGTTCACCAGTGGCGGCCAATTCCAGGTCCTGCGGGAAGTCCTCCGCGGCGTCAGAGGCAACCGCGGCATCAGCGGACTCCGCGGACTCCGCGGTCTCCTGGAATTCCGCGGGCTCCGGGAACTCGGCGGACTCCTCGTAGGAACGGTCGTGCTCGGTCTCGGCGTTCTGGGCCGGCGTGCCGTCGGAGTTCCACTGCGTGGCGTCGTACACGCCGGTGTCGAAGGCCTGAGTGCCCCACTCCCACTGCTGCGTCGCGCCGGCCACGGCCGACTGGTCGGGCTGGAGCCAGGCGTTCGCGTCCCAGTGGCCGCCGGTGTCGGTGGCCGTCCCCTGGGCCGGAACGGTCCAGGCGGTGCTGTCGTAGGCGCCGGAGTCGTAGGCGGCGTGGTGCTGGGCCGCGTACGGGTCGTAGTTCAGGGTCTGGCCGCCGGACGTCTGCCACTGGGTGGTGTCGTACCCGCCGGTGCCCTGGCCCTGGCCCGGAAGGCTGCCGAAGAGCGGGTCGCTGTGGAAGGAGGCACCGGCGGCGGTGTGGTCGCCGTACGTGGTGAAGTCCCCGTACTGGGCTTCCTGGGTGCCGTACGACGCGTAGTGCGCCGGATCGGCGTCGGAAGCCGGTGCCGGGGTGGTCATGGTCCCCGACGGGTGACGGTCGTCCACCAACTTCTCTTTCGCCTCGACAACAGGGGCTGCCAGAGCAGTGCGGCGACTGTACCCGGCGGTATGCGGGCGCGACAATCTTCAACAGGTTTCGCTATGACGGGAAACGGGCATTCGGCCGTGTTTCGGGGGACGGCGGGCACGGGTTTGGCCTTGTGTTCGATGAGTGTTCGAGGAGAAGTGGCCGCGGCAGGCCACCGCCAGGCCACCGTCAGGCCACCGTGAGGCCTTCCGTGACCCGGTCCTCCGGGTGTGTTTCGTCGAGGGCCTGCCGTATACCGGTGGCGATCGCCGGGTGGACGGGCAGGGCCAGGTGGCCGATCCCCGTCACCCGCACGTTCGTCACCATCAGGTCCGGGTGGTCGATACGGGCCGTCTCCACCGGCTCCATCACCGAGTCGAGGTCGCTCCAGAAGCTCACGAACCGGGTACGGCAGCCGGGCGCGGGCCGGTTCAGCTCCTCGATCACCTGCGAACCGGGGCGCATCTGCCGCACGATCGGGTGCGCGTCCGCGAGCGGTGCCACCCGGGTGCCGCCGTGCGGGGTGCCGAGCGTCACCAGGGTGCGGACGCGCAGGTCACCGCCGAGGCGCTGGACGTAGTAGCGGGCGATCAGACCGCCCAGACTGTGTCCGACGACGTCGACCCGGCCGGCGCCGGTGCGCTCGCAGATCTCCTCGATGTGCCGGCCGAGCAGCTCGGCGGCGGTGCGGATGTCGCAGGTCAGCGGCGAGTAGTTGAGCGACTCGACGCGCTGCCCGCCGTGCTGGGCGAGGGTGCGGCGCAGCAGGACGAAGACCGAGCGGTTGTCGATGAAGCCGTGCAGCAGCACCACCGGCGGGGCCGCCCGGACCGGCAGCCGGGCCGTGCCCTCGGGCTCCGCGGGCGGAACCGGCGGTACGGGCGGGCGGCGCTCCGGGGTGAGGCCCGTCGGGTAGAGCAGCAGATGCCCGGCCAGGATCGCGGCCTCCAGGGCGGTGGACTTCAGGAGGGCCAGCGACAGGCCGGCCAGCCTGCTGGGCACGAGGCGGCGGCAGAACGGGAGAAAGGGCTCCAGTACCTCGGTGACCTTCATCGGCCGGCCTCCTGTCGGCACGCCGAGGACCGCTCCGTCCCCCGTGTGCCCTCATTGGGGAGGCCGGACGGAGGCGGCGGGGCGGGCGGGGCGCGACAACCTGCCGCGTCGCGTGCCCGTGCTGTCCCCGCGGACCGCCCTGCGGCTCCCTGACGTGTCCCGCTTTCTGTGATTTCCCCCTCTGTAACCTCCGTGAAACTGCCGGTCGCGGGATCCTGTGGATAACGTTCGTTCACGCGAGGCAGGTGGCGGAACGCGCCGAATGTGCGGTACTTCTCGGTACGGATGGATGTCGGCGTGTTCGTTGCATGGTCATGGAGGCAGTGATGGGTGTGGCATCCGGCCCGATCCGTGTGGTGGTGGCCAAGCCGGGGCTCGACGGCCACGACCGCGGGGCCAAGGTCATCGCGCGGGCGCTGCGCGACGCGGGCATGGAGGTCATCTACACCGGGCTCCACCAGACGCCGGAGCAGATCGTCGACACGGCCATCCAGGAGGACGCCGACGCCATCGGCCTCTCCATCCTCTCCGGCGCCCACAACACGCTGTTCGCCGCGGTCATCGACCTCCTCAAGGAGCGTGACGCCGAGGACATCCTCGTCTTCGGCGGCGGCATCATCCCCGAGGACGACATCGCCTCCCTCAAGGAGAAGGGCGTCGCCGCGATCTTCACGCCGGGGGCGACCATGGCGTCGATCGTGGAGTGGGTGCGGGAGAACGTGCGACAGCCGACCGGGGCCTAGTCCGCGGGGGCGGAGGGCCGACGCCGGTGGTGCGGGTCGTGTGTGGACCGCGGGCCGGTGGGCGCCGGTCGCGCGGTTCCCGGCGCCCCCTTACGGGGCGTGGTCGTCAAGCTCCGCCAGCATCGCCGCCCGTAGTCTGAGCGTGGTCACCAGGCGCTGGAAGGCCTCCGACCAGTAGCCTCCGGCGCCCGGCGAGGCGTCCTCGCGTTCGTCCGGTATCGCCAGGAGCGCGTCCAGGCGGCCGGCTTCGGCGGGATCCAGGCAGCGCTCGGCCAGGCCCATCACCCCGCTGAAGCTCCACGGGTAACTCCCCGCGTCACGCGCGATGTTGAGGGCGTCCACCACGGACCGGCCGAGCGGCGCGGACCACGGCACGGCGCAGACACCGAGCAGTTGGAACGCCTCCGACAGACCGTGCGCCGCGATGAACCCGGCCACCCAGCCGGCCCGCTCCTCGGCCCCCAGCGTGCCCAGCAGCTTGGCGCGCTCGGCGAGGGACACCGCGCCCGGACCGCCTGCCTCCGGTGCCGCCGGAACCCCGAGCAGTGCTCTCGCCCACTCGGCGTCCCGCTGCCGCACGGCCGCCCGGCACCAGGCCGCGTGCAGCTCACCCTGCCAGCCGTCCGCCACCGGCAGCGCCACGATCTCCTTCGGCGTACGGCCACCGAGCCGGGCCGGCCAGGTGGCGAGCGGGGCCGCCTCCACCAACTGCCCCAGCCACCAGGACCGCTCGCCCCGCCCGGTCGGCGGTTTGGCCACCACCCCGTCGCGCTCCATCCCCGGGTCGCACTCCGGCGGTGCCTCCACCGCGATCACCGGCCCGTCCCCGGTGTGATCGACCGCCACGCACGCCCCGGCCCGCACCGCCATCCGCCCGGCCAGTGCCGAGCCGGGCAGCGCGGACAGCAACTCCGCCGCCGTCGTCCGCACGTTACGGCTCCGGTCCGACAGGGCCTGCTCCAGGAACGGCTCGTCCCCGGCGGCGAGTCCCGTGCGCAGCGAGTCGAGGAACATCAGCCGGTCCTCGGCCCGCTCGGTCGGCCAGGTCCCGGCCAGCAGCTCGCGCGCCGCCTCGGGCGTCCGGGCCCGCAGCGCGGCCAGCAGCGCGACCCGCTCGGCGAACAGCCCCTCCTGCCACAACCGGCGTATCGCGTCGGTGTCCTCGGGGCCGGGCAGGGCCGCGCCGCCGCCCGGGACCGCGCGCAGGGCGAACCGCCAGTCCTGGTTGAGCCTGGCCAGCCACAGAGCGCGCGGTCCGGCGAAGGCCAGCGCGGCGGGCCGCAGATCGGTACGGCCCCGGGCCGCGTCCAGCAGCGCGGGCAGCGTCTGCGGGGGCGCCGCGAACCCGCGCGCGTTGGCCGCCGCGAGCCACTGCGGCAGCAGTTCCATCAGGTCGGGCGAGGTGCCCCGACGGCCACCGGCCAAGGTGCCGGGGCGGTCGGCCAGCAGCATCGCCAGCCTGCGTACCGCGGCGGCCGGCGGCGTGGGGCGCGGATCCTCGGGGGCGGGTTCGGGGCGGTTGGCGGCCGGTGCGGGCCGCAGCCCGGCCCGGCGCCGCACGGTCGCCACGGCCGCCTCGTCCAGCAGGGCCGCGGGAGCCGCACGGCCGGGCGCGCCGGTCGTGGGCGGACGCCGGTCCGTGCCCAGCAGGGCCGTGGTGACGAGATCCTCCCAAGCCGTCACGGGGACTCCTTTCCGCGAGTTCCGCGAGTTCCGCGAGTTCCGCGAGCGTCGTGAGCATGGTGAGTGTCGTGAGCATGGTGAGGGTCATGAGGTCCGCGAGGCTCACGAGTTCCGTGGGGTGTCCGAGTGGTCGCGCGCGTGGGGCCGGGCGTCGGCCGGGTCAGCACAGCGGCACCGCCTCTCCTGCTTTCTCCGGCCAGGCCGTCAACGGGACGAAGCCGCGGTGGCCGCACTCGCCGAAGACCGTGACCGGCGCACCCCCCGACAGCGCGACCAGCCGCCACAGACCCGGCCCTGAGCGGGCGGCCGGAGCGAGGGGCAGTGCCGAATCGCCCTCCGCGTCCGCCAGTTGCCAGGAGTCGCCGTCCGGGACGGGCACGACCCGGTCCAGGGTCACCGGCACCGACTCCAGCCAGGGGTCGTCGCGCAGCGCCTCCCCGTACCGAGCCGCCGCCTGCGCCGTCGGCACGCCCGGCGGCCGCACCGGCAGTGGCACGGGTGCGGCGAACCGCTCGCCCAGCGCCGCGCGGTGCCGGCCCGCGCCCGGATAGGCGGACAGCTCCGCCTCCAGGGCGAGGCCGACCGGCAGTGCCAGCTCCGGGGCGCGACCGGCCGCGCCGTAGGAGAGGAGCAGTGCCGTACGGCGCGTGTCGGCGCCGTGCAGCCAGATCCGGCGGGTCGTCAGTTTCACGTCCACCGTGTCGTACTGGGCGAGGACCAGCCACCGGTCGCGCACCGGCGGACCGTCCGCCGAGGCGGGCAGGCCGACCCGGGAGCGGACCGTGGCCGCGAGGTGCGCCGGGAGCCGGTCACGGCGCAGCCAGCCCTGGTCGAGGAGGTGCAGCAGTGCGCACTCCTCCAGCAGCCGCACCGGCCAGCCCGGACCCGAGCCCGGTATCGCCCCCAACTCCCGCACGCGCGAGGCAAGCCCGGGGGCCTGCGCGTCGACCATGCGGGCCGCCGTCTCCTCCCACAGCCCGTATCCCGCCTGCTCGGCCGCGGCCAGGCCGCCGCGCAGCAGGTCGGACAGGCGCTGCTCCAGCTCCGTGGCGCCCGCCGTCACCCGCTCGGCCCGCTTCTCCGCCCGGCGCCGGGCCGCCTCGGGATCAGCGGCGGCCGGGGAACTCCCGCCGCCCGTGGGCTGTTTCTCCTCCGCGCGCCGGCGTCTGCCCGCGAGCCACTGCTCGGCCCAGTCAGGTGCCTGTTCCGCCGCCGGCACCGAGTCGTCCCCGCCCGCCCAGAGCAGAAGCAGTCCCAGGGCGTGCTTGCAGGGGAACTTCCGGCTCGGGCAGCTGCACTTGTAGGCGGGACCCGCCGGGTCGGCGATGTCCACGACCGTCTGGTACGGCTTGCTGCCACTGCCCTTGCACAGTCCCCATACCGCCCCCTCCTCGCCGCTCCCGGTCCCGGACCACGGCCCTGCCGCTCCGAGTCTGCTTCCCGCCTTGCGTGACGCGGCGTCAGGCGCCAAGGCCAGCACCTGGTCCGCACTCCAGCGCACCCCCTGCTGAGTCATGCCATCGAAGGTAGATCCCGCCACTGACAATCACCCTTGCGGACTCGTTTGTGCAGGTCAGGGCGATTGTCAGTGGCGTGGTGCACGGTGGACACCAGATCCGAACCGGCCGAGCTGGAGGGGGCCTCAGCCATGACTGTGTCCGTGGAACCGACCGACCCGACGACCGTCGACAGCGCGCTGCGACCGCACGCCGAGCAGGCCTTCGCCGCCGAACTCGCGGCGCTGGCCGCACAGGACGACCGGCCGCGTCCGGCCCGCTGGAAGCTGTCGCCGTGGGCGGTGGCCACCTATCTGCTCGGCGGCGTGTTGCCGGACGGCACGGTGATCACACCGAAGTACGTCGGACCGCGCCGCATCGTCGAGGTCGCCGTCACCACGCTCGCCACCGACCGCGCCCTGCTCCTGCTCGGTGTGCCCGGCACCGCCAAGACCTGGGTCTCCGAGCACCTGGCGGCCGCCGTCAGCGGCGATTCCACCCTGCTGGTGCAGGGCACGGCCGGCACGCCGGAGGAGGCGATCCGCTACGGCTGGAACTACGCCCGGCTGCTGGCCCACGGCCCCAGCCGGGCCGCCCTGGTGCCGAGCCCGGTGATGCGGGCGATGGCGGACGGGATGACGGCGCGAGTCGAGGAGCTCACCCGGATCCCGGCCGACGTGCAGGACACGCTCATCACCATCCTGTCCGAGAAGACCCTGCCGATCCCCGAGCTGGGCCAGGAGGTGCAGGCGGTCCGCGGCTTCAACCTGATCGCCACCGCCAACGACCGCGACCGGGGGGTCAACGAGCTCTCCAGCGCCCTGCGCCGCCGCTTCAACACCGTCGTCCTGCCGCTGCCGGAGAGCCCGGACGCCGAGGTCGACATCGTGGCGCGCCGCGTCGACCAGATCGGCCGTTCCCTGGACCTGCCGGCCGTGCCGGACGGCATCGAGGAGATCCGCCGTGTCGTCACCGTCTTCCGGGAGCTGCGCGACGGCGTCACCGCCGACGGCCGCACCAAGCTCAAGTCGCCGAGCGGCACGCTGTCCACGGCCGAGGCGATCTCCGTCGTCACGGGAGGCCTCGCCCTGGCGGCCCACTTCGGGGACGGCGTGCTGCGGGCCGGTGACGTCGCGGCCGGCATCCTCGGGGCGGTCGTCCGGGACCCGGCCGCCGACCGGGTCATCTGGCAGGAGTACCTGGAGACGGTCGTCCGCGAGCGGGACGACTGGAAGGACTTCTACCGCGCCTGCCGCGAGGTGAGCGCATGAGCGACGACGCGCGGTGGCGGCGGTCGCCCGGCCCGGGGCCGCTGCTGCTCGGAGTACGGCACCACGGGCCCGGCTCCGCGCGGGCGGTGCGGGCCGCGCTGGACGCCGCCCGGCCGCGGGCCGTGCTGATCGAGGGGCCGCCCGAGGCCGACGCGCTCATCCCGCTGGCCGCCGACCCGCAGATGCGGCCACCGGTTGCGCTGCTCGCGCATGCCGTGGACGAACCCGGCCGCTCGGCGTTCTGGCCGCTGGCCGACTTCAGCCCCGAGTGGGTGGCGATCCGCTGGGCCCTGGAACACGAGGTCCCGGCCCGCTTCATCGACCTCCCGGCCACGCACACACTGGCCTGGGAGCAAGCGCAGAAGGCACCGGCCACGCCCCCCGGCCCCGAGAGCGACGCCCCCGGCACCCGGACCGCCGGGTCCGGCGCCGAAGCGGACGGTCCCCGGGACGCCGCCCCCGCCGCCGAGCTGCGGATGCGGGTCGATCCCCTCGCCGCCCTCGCCGAGGCCGCCGGTTACGACGATCCCGAGCGTTGGTGGGAGGACGTCGTCGAGCACCGGGGCGAGGCCGCGGACCGCGACGTGTTCGCGCCGTTCGCGGCGGTGGCGGAGGCGATGACGGCCCTGCGGGAGGCTTACGGGACCGGCGGCCGGGACCGGGACCCCGTGCGGGAGGCGCACATGCGGCTCCGGCTGCGGACAGCGCAGCGGGAGTTCGGGGAGGAGGTCGCAGTGGTGTGCGGGGCCTGGCACGTGCCGGCGCTGCGCGCGAGAACCACCGTCGCCGCCGACCGGGAGCTGCTCAAGGGGTTGCCCAAGGTCAGGACGGACATGACCTGGGTTCCGTGGACGAACCGCCGACTGGCCCGGTCGAGCGGATACGGCGCCGGCATCGACTCGCCGGGCTGGTACGGGCATCTGTTCCGGGCCCCGGACCGGCCGGTGGAGCGGTGGCTCACCAAGGTGGCCGGACTGCTGCGCGAGGAGGACCGGATCGTCTCCTCGGCCCATGTCATCGAGGCGGTGCGGCTGGCTCGGGCGCTGGCCGTGATGCGCGGCCGCCCGCTGCCCGGCCTCGGCGAGACGACCGACGCGGTGCGGGCGGTCCTGTGCGAGGGTTCGGACGTCCCGCTGGCGCTGGTGCACGACCGGCTGGTGGTCGGGGACGCGCTGGGGGAGGTGCCGGAGGCGGCGCCCGCGGTGCCGTTGCAGCGGGACCTGGCCCGGGAGCAGCGCCGGCTCCGGCTCA
Source organism: Streptomyces sp. NPDC051987 (assembly GCF_040680735.1). Lineage (NCBI taxonomy): Bacteria > Bacillati > Actinomycetota > Actinomycetes > Kitasatosporales > Streptomycetaceae > Streptomyces > Streptomyces sp. NPDC051987. Next base: position 143,084 of record NZ_JBFAXI010000004.1, read on the forward strand.
AGCCGGAGGCGTTGGAGCGGGAGCTGGAGCTCGACCTGCGCAAGGAGACCGACGCCGGGCGCAGCAGGCTGCTGCACCGGCTGCGGCTGCTCGGCGTCGAATGGGGCGAGCCGGTGCGCTCGCGGGGGAGCACGGGCACGTTCCGGGAGACCTGGCGGCTGCGCTGGGAGCCTGAGCTGTCGGTGCGGGTGGCCGAGGCCGGGGTGTGGGGGACCACCGTCGAGGGCGCGGCGTCGGCCAGGGCCGAGGCGGACGCGGTGCACGCGAGCGCCCTCGCCGAGGTCACCGGGCTCGCCGAGCACTGCCTGCTCGCCGGGCTGGCGGACGCCCTGCCGGTGGTGATGCGGGCGCTCGCCGACCGGGCCGCGCTGGACACGGACGTAGGCCATCTCGCCCAGGCCCTGCCGGCCCTGGTGCGCGCCCTGCGCTACGGCGATGTCCGGGGCACCGACACCAGGGCGCTCGCCGAGGTCGCCGCGGGCCTCGCCGAGCGGGTCTTCGTCGGGCTCCCGCCGGCCTGCGCCGCCCTCGACGGGGACGCGGCCGAGGAGATGCGCGGCCACGTGGACGCGGTGCACACGGCGGTGGGGCTGCTGGCCGAGCCGGCGGCGGAGGGCGACCCGGGCCACCGTGACCTCCGGCATCGCTGGCGGACCGTGCTGCGCACGCTGGCCGGGCGGGACAGCCTGCCCGGGGTGCTGCGGGGCCGGGCCGTGCGGATCCTGCTGGACGAGGGGGAGCTGGCGCCCCAGGAGGCGGCCCGGCTGATGGGGCTGGTGCTCTCGCCGGGGACCCCGCCGGCGGACGCGGCCGCCTGGATCGAGGGGTTCGTCGGCGGGAACGGCGGGGGCGGGATGCTGCTGGTGCACGACGAGCGGCTGCTCGGCCTGGTCGACGCCTGGCTGACCGGAGTGCCGGCGGATGCGTTCACGGACGTGCTGCCGCTGCTGCGGCGGACGTTCTCGGTGTACGAGCCGGGCGTGCGCCGGACGATCGGCGAACTGGTGCGCCGTGGCCCGGGGGAGCGGATCCAGGGGACCGGGCGGGCCGGCGGGACACCGGGGTTCGGCACCGAGGCGGACACGGAGCGTGCCGACGCCGTACTGCCGGTGCTGCGCCTGCTGCTCGGCCTGGACGAGACCGGCGCCGGTGGGGCCGGACCGGACAACGACCTTGTGGGGGCGGGGAGATGACCAAGACGACCACCGACACGACGGACGCGACGACCTCGGGCGCGACGACCGCGCGTGCGACGATCTCGGGCGCGACGACCGCGCGTGCGACGATCTCGGATGGGACGATCTCGGACCCGGCCGTCGCGGACCTCACCATCGCGAGCGCGACGGACACGGGCGGCACGGACACCGGACTCGGCGGGGACACCGGAGTCGGGGAGGTCACCGGAGTCGGCGGCGACATCGGCGTCGGCGGGGGCATCGGCGAGCCCGCCGGGGAGCGGCTGCGGCGCTGGCGGCTGGTGCTCGGGGGCGAGGCCGCCGACGGCACCGGGTGCGTGCTGTCGGGGCGGGACGCGGCGATGGACGGCACGCTGGCCGCGCTCTACGGGAAGGGGGACAGACCCCAGTCGGGGCGTGAGCGTTCGGCGGGCCTCGGGGCGTCCGCGCCCTCGGTGGCGCGCTGGCTCGGCGACATCCGGAGGTACTTCCCGTCCTCCGTGGTCCAGGTCATGCAGCGGGACGCCATCGACCGGCTCGGACTCTCCTCGCTGCTGCTCGAACCGGAGATGCTGGAGGCGGTCGAGGCGGACGTGCACCTGGTCGGCACCCTGCTCTCGCTCAACAAGGCGATGCCGGAGACGACGAAGGAGACGGCACGGGCGGTCGTCCGCAAGGTCGTCGAGGACCTGGAGAAGCGGCTGGCCACCCGTACCCGGGCCACCGTCACCGGCGCGCTCGACCGCAGCGCCCGCGTCAGCCGGCCGCGTCACCACGACATCGACTGGAACCGGACGATCTCGGCCAACCTCAAGCACTACCTCCCCGAGTACCGGACGATCGTGCCGGAGCGGCTCGTCGGGTACGGGCGGGCGTCGCAGTCGGTGAAGAAGGAAGTCGTGCTCTGCATCGACCAGTCCGGGTCGATGGCCGCGTCGGTGGTGTACGCCTCGGTGTTCGGGGCGGTGCTGGCGTCCATGCGGTCGATCGACACCCGGCTCGTCGTCTTCGACACCGCGGTGGTCGACCTCACCGACCAGCTCGACGATCCGGTGGACGTCCTGTTCGGCACCCAGCTCGGCGGCGGTACGGACATCAACCGGGCGCTGGCCTACTGCCAGTCGCAGATCACCCGGCCGGCGGAGACCGTCGTCGTCCTCATCAGCGACCTCTACGAAGGCGGCATACGCAACGAGATGCTGAAGCGGGTCGCGGCGATGAAGGCGGCGGGGGTGCAGTTCGTGGCGCTGCTCGCGCTGTCCGACGAGGGGGCACCCGCGTACGACCGCGAGCACGCGGCCGCGCTCGCCGCGCTGGGGGCACCGGCGTTCGCGTGCACGCCGGACCTCTTCCCCGAGGTGATGGCGGCGGCGATCGAGAAGCGGCCGATCCCGGTGCCGGATCCCGCGTGACGACCGCGGCGGACGGGCGACTTGTCGACTCGGCGATGTCCGGGCCGCCGCCAAAAGGGACATGAGTGTCCATCGGTAACGGGGGGCTTGCGCACCCTCGGGAGTGCCGTGCAAGGATCGAAGTCTCCACTGGTCTTTCACCGGCCTTCACGCCGTTGGACCACCTCTGCTCTGTTCCGCCGCACGGGAGGGTCCTCCCCGTCTTGACCTCGCCAGCAGTTCTGTCCGATGCCGCGGTGCGCGTGGTGCGCACGGTGCCGGGACGGCGTGCGCTGCACCTGGCGCTGCTGGTCGGCGGACTGCTCGCGCTCGGTTTCCTCTGCGGGCAGCAGGCGCAGGCGGCCGAGCGGGGGTCCGCGACTCCGTCATCGGCGTCGCTCGTGACCCAGAAGGCGGCGCCGCCGGGCGTGGTGGCCTCCGATCGGGTGCCGGGAGCCGCGCGGAAGCCCGGCGCCGAACCCGTGCCGGTGACGGACGGCGTCCATGACCTCGTCGGATCCGTGACCGGCACGGTGGGTGACACCGTGACCGTGACGGCGACGGTGACCAAGACGCTGACGGAGACGGCGACCGAGACGGTGGTCTCTCCCGTCGTCTCGGTCCTGACCGACACGCTCGCCGAGACGGTGCGGCAGGTGACACAGCTGCCCGGCGTGCCCGTGGTGCAGCTTCCGGTGCCACCCGTCGTCTCCGAGCCGCCGGCCGAGCCGGCACCGGTGACGCCGGCGCCCGGTCCCGCCCGGGGGCAGGCGCAGCCGCGGACACTGGTCACGCACGACACCGGGCACGAGAAGTCCCGTACCCCGGCGGAAAGGAAGACGGCGGCGACCACCGCCGTGTCCTACGGGCCGCGGATCGCCGTCGCACCCGTCCCGCCCGCCGCGGCGACGCGCAGCGGCGGCCACCGTGCCGACCGTGCCGACCGTGCCGTCGACGCTCCCGCCCATCCCGCGCCTATCGGAGATCCGGACGGCGTGCTGGGCAAGTCGGCCGTCGACGGCGGCTCCTCCCGCCACGGGGACGCGCACGCCGTCACCTTCGCCGGCCGGGCGCCGTTCGGGCTCGCGCCCGGTGCCGCCGCGCGTGCCGACGCGGCCGGGACCCGGGACAGGCACGGGGACATCCCGGTCTTCCCCGGCTAGGACCGGCGACCACCTTCCCCGCCACAGACCTGACGCGCGGGGGCGGAACAGGTCTGCCCGTCCGTCCGGACCCTTGCGGATCCCCCTCCTGGACTCCGTGAGCACGCCTCGGTTCCCCTGGCCGAGTGCACTCCGGGCGGCGATGTCCCCAGCCGCGCTTCCGGCCTGACCGGAAGCTCTCCCGGCTCCGTCCGCGCGTGACGAGCGCGCCGGAGCCCGAAGGACTGACACACGCATGAACGAGTACATCAGCCGTTCCATGGTCACAGCAGCCGGCCGGAGCTGGGCCTGGGCGTTCGGCCGGCCCGTGGCGGCCGAACGCCCACGGGCCGCCGAAGAGCCGCCCGTCGTCTCCAGCCGGGCGACCCGGATCCGTGGTGCCCAGGCCATCCAGGGCGCCCGTGCGGCCCGTGCCGCCACGGCCACGGCCAGGGCGCAGGCCACAGCCCGAGCACACGCCCAGGCCCTTCAGGACCGCGCCGCGACCATGCTCACGGACACCGCCTCCGGCCCCTTCCCCTTGGCCCTCACCCCCATGGCGGCGGAGGCCGGCCGCGGGGCGCAGGCCCGGCTGACCGGTTCTCAGTGACTCCATGACTCAGTGACTCCATGACTCCGTGACTCACGGACTGACTCCGTGACTCACGGACTGACTCAGTGGCTCCGTGGGTGGCCCGGTGCGGGCGGCCGAATGCCGTCGGTCCGTCCGGCCGGGGCTCACGGTTCGGGCCGGCCCTCTCCCGGGGGCGGGGTGCGGCCGCCCGGCCCGAGGACCGGAAATCCTCGGGTCCAGAGGCCTCACCGGGCCAACCCCAGCCCGGTGAGGCCTCGCACGTCCCCCGGCAAGGCGGCACGCCGTGCCACATCAACCAGGGATATCCGGCATCATGTGACAGGTATCACCGCTCAGGTGTGACTCCCGATTTAGAGACCCCCAGCGAGCGGCGATAATCTGCGAGACGGACATGCCGCGCGCTCGGACACCGTGTGCGCACCCCTTGTGACTCATTGCGGACGTCACGTTGCCCTTCGCGGCACGCCCACGCATCCAACGAACCGCGAGATCACTGATAGGGACGGAAGCGCGTGGACCTGTTCGAGTACCAGGCGAGGGACCTCTTCGCCAAGCACGATGTACCGGTGCTGGCCGGTGAAGTCATCGACACGCCTGAGGCGGCGCGCGAGATCACCGAGCGGCTGGGCGGCAAGTCCGTCGTCAAGGCGCAGGTGAAGGTCGGTGGTCGCGGCAAGGCCGGTGGCGTCAAGCTGGCCGCCTCCGCGGACGAGGCCGTCGCCCGTGCGACGGACATCCTCGGCATGGACATCAAGGGCCACACGGTCCACAAGGTGATGATCGCCGAGACGGCCCCGGAGATCCTCGAGGAGTACTACGTCTCCTTCCTCCTCGACCGTGCCAACCGCACTTTCCTCTCCATCGCCTCCGTCGAGGGCGGCATGGAGATCGAGGAGGTGGCGGCCACTCGCCCCGAGGCCGTCGCCAAGACGCCGATCGACGCGATCGACGGTGTGGACCTGGCCAAGGCCAAGGAGATCGTCGCCGCGGCGAAGTTCCCGGCCGAGGTCGCCGACAAGGTCGCCGACGTCCTGGTCAGGCTGTGGGACACCTTCATCAAGGAGGACGCCCTTCTGGTCGAGGTCAACCCGCTCGCGAAGGTCGCCTCCGGTGACGTCATCGCCCTCGACGGCAAGGTGTCGCTGGACGACAACGCCGAGTTCCGCCACGCGGACTGGGAGGAGCTCCACGACAAGGCCGCGGCCAACCCGCTGGAGGCCGCCGCCAAGGAGAAGAACCTCAACTACGTCAAGCTCGACGGCGAGGTCGGCATCATCGGCAACGGCGCGGGTCTCGTCATGAGCACCCTGGACGTCGTCGCCTACGCCGGTGAGAACCACGGTGGCGTCAAGCCCGCCAACTTCCTCGACATCGGCGGCGGCGCCTCCGCCCAGGTCATGGCCAACGGCCTGGAGATCATCCTGGGTGACCCCGACGTCAAGTCGGTCTTCGTCAACGTCTTCGGCGGCATCACCGCGTGCGACGAGGTCGCCAACGGCATCGTGCAGGCCCTGAAGCTCCTGGAGGACCGCGGCGAGGACGTCTCCAAGCCGCTCGTCGTCCGCCTCGACGGCAACAACGCCGAGCTGGGCCGCAAGATCCTCACCGACGCCAACCACCCGCTGGTGCAGCGCGTCGACACCATGGACGGCGCGGCCGACAAGGCCGCCGAGCTGGCCCACGCCGCCAAGTAAGCACTCAGGACGAGGACACAACACACCATGGCTATCTGGCTCAACAAGGACAGCAAGGTCATCGTCCAGGGCATGACGGGCGCCACTGGCATGAAGCACACCAAGCTCATGCTGGGCGACGGCACCAACGTCGTGGGCGGCGTCAACCCGCGCAAGGCCGGTCAGAAGGTCGACTTCGACGGCACCGAGGTACCGGTCTTCGGCACGGTCAAGGAGGCCATCGAGGCCACCGGCGCCAACGTCACCGTCATCTTCGTGCCGGAGAAGTTCACCAAGGACGCGGTCGTCGAGGCCATCGACGCCGAGATCCCGCTGGCCGTCGTGATCACCGAGGGCATCGCCGTGCACGACTCGGCGTCGTTCTGGGCGTACGCCGGCAAGAAGGGCAACAAGACCCGGATCATCGGCCCGAACTGCCCCGGCATCATCACCGTCGGCCAGTCCAACGTCGGCATCATCCCGGGCGACATCACCAAGCCGGGCCGTATCGGCCTGGTCTCGAAGTCCGGCACGCTGACGTACCAGATGATGTACGAGCTGCGTGACATCGGCTTCTCGACCGCCGTCGGCATCGGTGGCGACCCGATCATCGGCACCACGCACATCGACGCGCTCGCCGCGTTCGAGGCCGACCCCGACACCGACCTGATCGTCATGATCGGTGAGATCGGCGGCGACGCCGAGGAGCGGGCCGCGGACTTCATCGCGAAGAACGTGACCAAGCCGGTCGTCGGTTACGTCGCGGGCTTCACCGCGCCCGAGGGCAAGACCATGGGCCACGCCGGCGCCATCGTCTCCGGTTCGTCGGGCACCGCCCAGGCGAAGAAGGAGGCCCTGGAGGCCGCGGGCGTCAAGGTCGGCAAGACCCCGACGGAGACGGCGAAGCTGGCCCGCGAGATCCTCGCCGGCTGAGTGTCGTTCCCGACGCCGGTCGACTGAACGCCGGTAGGCCCGTCCCCGGGGTGGGGCGGGCCTACCGGCGTTTCGCCCAGCGGCACGACTGCCCGCGGCTGCGTACGGAGGACGTATGGAGGCCGCGGCGGGGCAGCGCCCCGCAAGGGGCGCGGGGAAGTGCGCGACCAGCCCCTGCCGGGCCGCACCCGACCGCACTACCTCGGCACCGGCACCAGTCTCTCCGGGCCGTTGTGAGCAAGCTGCTGCAGTTTCAGCCGCAACGCCCGTTCCCCCGCCGACAACGGCCCCAGCCCCACCTCCGCCGGCACCCCGCTGATCGCCTGGGCCGGGCCGATCGGGGCCTCGTAGTGCGTCGGCGCCGTCCGCAGCGTGAGCGTGGTCGCCGCGATGATCGTCGCCGTGAAGGCGAGCGCGGACCGGGTCCAGAACCGCGTCTGCCGTTCGGCGTACGTCCGCACGGTCGGCGGCTGGGCCGCCCGCAGCCCCTCCGCCGAGGCCAGTTCGGCGAGCCGGCGGTGCAGCGCGGCGGGGTCGGCGAGTTCCGGCACCCGGTCGGCGACCAGCCGCCGCGCGCGGGTCAGCCGGTTGGCCGCCGCCGGCGTGCTCGCCTCGGTCTCCGCCGCCGTCTCCGGCAGATCGAGGCCGACGCCGTCGTACAGCAGGAGCGTGCGCCGGTAGGTGGGCGGCAGTTTCAGCAGCGCGTCCAGCAGGGCGCGGTCGGCCGCGTCGGTCGGCGGGGGCTCGGGGTGGCGGTGGCGTAGCCGGAAGCGGTGCCAGGGAGAGAGCGCGCACTCGTGCGCCACCGCCCGCACCCAGCCGGCCGGGTCAGGGTCGCGGGCCACCTGCGGCCAGTTCTGCCAGGCGAGTTGAAAGGCCCGTTCGACCGCCTCCTGCGCCAGCTCCCGGCGGCCGGTGAGCAGGTAGGCCTGCCGTACCAGGGCCGGGGCGCAGAACGCGTAGAGCGCGTCGAAGGCCTGAGCGGGCGTCAGTGGGGGGCTCTGGGTCATCGGGCGCACCTCACTCGGAAAAAAACACATAAACATATATTGGGCGACACTTCGGCTGTTCGTCGGTTACGACGGAAAGGCGCGTGTCGTTGGGAACATGGCGGTCGTGATCCGGATGACCGCCCGCCGACCGTCGCGGCCCCGCCCACCGTCGTTGACGTTCCGCCGACCGTCGCTGTCGCGGCTGCTCGGCAGGGTCCGCGACCGTTCCCCGGGACTGGCCGCGAGCCTGGCGGCCGGGGCGCTCGCGGCCGGGCTCGGGCTGGGAGCGTTCGCCGTGCTGACGATCGCCCTGTGGGTCAGCTCGCCGTACCCGGACAGCGGGCCGGGCGGCGCCACGCACACCGCGGCGGCGCTCTGGCTGCTCGCCCACGGCGTCGCCCTGGTCCGCACCGACACGCTGTCCGGGGTGCCGGCCCCGGTCGGGATGGCGCCGTTGCTGCTGCTCGCGGTGCCGGCGCTGCTGGTGTACCGGGGCGCCCGGGACGCGGTGGACGCGCCGGACGGCGCCGATGCCGAGGCGCCACCGCCGGTCCGTGCCCGCACCGCCTGGACCGGCGTCGTCGCCGGCTACCTCGGCGTCGGCGGGTGCGCCGCGCTGTACACGGCCGGCGGCGAACTGCGGCCCCAGTGGCCGTCCGTGGCGGTGTGTCTGCCCCTGCTCGCGGCGGCCGCGGCGGGCGCCGGGGTGTGGACGGCGTACGGCCGTCCGCGTGAACCGCTGCCGAACCTGGTGGTGCTGCTGGCGGACCCGGTACGGCGGCGGCTGCTAGGGCGCGACACGCGGGTGCGGTGGGGTACGGCCCTGCGCGCTTCCCTGGCCGGGACGGCTGTGCTCTTCGGCGGCGGAGCGCTGCTGCTCGCGGTGTCGCTGGTGACCCACGGCGAGGCGGCGCGGGCGTCGTTCCTGCAGCTGACGGAGGGCTGGTCGGGCCGGTGCGCGGTCCTGTTCCTGTGCCTCTCGCTGATCCCGAACGCGGCGGTGTGGTCGGCGTCGTACGCCCTGGGCCCTGGCTTCACGCTCGGTGCCGGGCACCTGGTGAACCCCCTGGGCTCGGATCCGGCACCGCTGCTCCCGCCCTTCCCGCTGCTGGCGGCCGTGCCGCGGCACGGGCCCGGAACTCCGGTGCACTGGCTGGCCGGAGTGGTGCCGGTGGCGGCCGGGGTGACGGTGGCGTGGTTCGTGGCGGCGCGGGCGGCCCGGCGGCACTGGCCGGCCGGGCGCACGGCCGGGGTGGCGGCCCTGGCGGCACTGCTGGGCGCGCTGCTGCTCGCGGTGTCGGCGGAGCTGGCCGGCGGCTCGCTGGGCGTCGCCGCGCTCACCCGCTTCGGCCCGGTCTGGTGGCAGACGGGCGCGGCGACCGGCGCCTGGCTCCTCGCGGTGGGCGTACCGGCAGCTGTCGGGCTGCAGGCCTGGCGCCGGGAGGGGGCCGCCTCGCTCGCCGCGTGGCTGGGGTTCGCCAGGAGCGGGCCGGGGGAGCCCCGGGCCGCGGACCGGAAGAGCGGGCAGGAGAGGGAGCCGGGAAGGGAGCCGGGGAGTCACATGCCGTCGGCGTCGGCGTCGGCGTCGGCGTCGGAGTCGGGGTCAGAGTCGCCGTCGGAGTCGATGTCGGCGCCGGGATCACCGTGGGCCTGGGCTGCGGACCCCGCCGCGACGCCCGCCCGGAAACCGCCACCGGCCTCGATCATCGTGGACGGGCTGTCGCCCGACGCCGCGGACGGCGACGCCTCCGAGCGCTACGAGGCGCTCCCGGTCCAGCCCCACGACGGGCTGCCCGGCTCCTGGGAGGACGAGGCGGCGCGCAGGGCCCGCTGGACCGCGCTGCGGAAGCTGTCCGAGCCGGCCGAGGATCCCGACGGTCCCTGAACCTCCGGGACCGACGCCGCCCCCGCCCTTTCAGCTGTTCCCGCTCCCCAGGACGCCCCGCAGCTCCTGCGGCAGCAGATGGTCGCAGGACTGCTTGGCCTCGTTGGTGAGGGCGTCCGTGACGCACGTGTAGTAGTCGCGGTAGACCATCTGCGCCGTGAAGTTGGCCGCCACCAGCGCCAGCGCCAGGGTCGCCGTGACCAGGCCGCTGATCGCCGCCGTCGTCTGAGGGCGCCCGTCGGCCGCCTCCTCGGGGCCGCGGGGCTTGGTGCGCAGTGCGCTGACCCCCCAGTAGAGGGCCAGCGCACCGAGCAGCAGCGCCAGGTACGGCCAGCTGAAGAGCGCGAAGAGGAAGGCCCACATGCCGCACAGCAGCGCGTACCGCGCCCGCCGCTGGGCCGGGTCGGCCGGGTCGAACCGCATGCCGGGGCCGACGGGCCCGCCGGGGCCGTTCTGGCCGCCGCCCGGACCGCCGCCGGGACGCTCGCCGAAGCCGCCGGACTGCCGGCCGGGCTGGCGGTCGCTCCACTGGCTGCCCCAGGGCGCCCCCGCGCCCTGGTCGTCGTCCCCGGCCGGGCGGCGCGGCCGCCAGGGGGTGTCCGGCGTGCCCTCCGGCGGCGGGGCGAAGGGGTTGTCGTCCCGTTGGTCGTCCCGCCGGTCGTCCTGCTGGTCGCCGCGCCGGTCGTCCTGCTGGTCGCCCTTCGGCCGGTCCGAGGGCGCGTCCGGCGGTGAGGCCGGCCGCTCCCGCAGCAGCACGACGGAACGCGTCCCCTCCTGTACCGACTGCGGGGGGAGGATATGAAGTCCCAGGCTGCGGTCCGGCATCAACTGAGCGTCTTCCCCTAGATCAAATGAACGGAACAGAGCTGATAAATCGGTCGAACAGGGCTGGATACGGTCTGATACGGCTGGGTGCGGCGGATGTCCGCGGCGGGTCGGCACGGCAGCCGGAACGACCGCCTACCCCGTGAACGCGTCGTATCCCGGACGCGTTCCCGCCTCGGTACCTCCCAGACGCTACCTTTCGGCCACGCCCCCGTCCCGTGGGGGCCGCCCGGTGTGCCGGTATCGTTGCTGACGGTCGGCCGCTTCGTAGACTTCCCCGTATCCCGGGGCGCGAAGCACTCGTACGAATGTACAAAGCGGGTACGAGGCCGGCCGCCGTACCGACGCTCCCCCGAGAAAGGGCCCCACCGTGGCCGCCAAGCCCGTGGCCAAGCGCCTCGTCGTGCTGGTCTCCGGATCCGGCACCAACCTCCAGGCGCTCCTCGACGCGATCGCCGAGCACGGCGCCGAGGCCTACGGCGCCGAGGTCGTCGCCGTAGGTGCCGACCGAGCCGGCATCGAGGGCCTCGCGCGTGCCGAGCGGGCCGGGATCCCGACGTTCGTGACCAGAGTGAAGGACTTCGGGACCCGGGAGGAGTGGGACCGGGCGCTGGCCGAGGCCGTGGCCGCCCACCGGCCCGACCTCGTGGTCTCCGCCGGGTTCATGAAGATCGTCGGGAAGGAGTTCCTGGCGCGCTTCGGGGGGCGGACCGTCAACACGCACCCCGCCCTGCTGCCCAGTTTCCCGGGGGCCCACGGCGTGCGGGACGCGCTCGCGTACGGCGCCCGGGTCACCGGCTGCACCGTCCACTTCGTCGACGACGGCGTCGACACCGGGCCGATCATCGCTCAGGGCGTGGTGGAGATCCGGGACGAGGACGACGAGAGCGCTCTGCACGAGCGCATCAAGGAAGTCGAGCGAAGGCTGCTCGTCGAGGTCGTGGGGCGGATCGCCCGCAACGGCTATCGCATTGAGGGACGAAAGGTAGTTATCCAGTGACCGCCGAGAGCACTGTCACGGCCGAGAGCGGCAAGCGGGCCATCCGTCGCGCGCTCGTCAGCGTCTACGACAAGACCGGGCTCGAAGAGCTCGCCCGCGGGCTGCACGAGGCCGGTGTCGCACTGGTCTCCACCGGCTCCACCGCCGCCCGCATCGCCGCCGCCGGCGTCCCCGTCACCAAGGTCGAGGAGCTCACCGGCTTCCCGGAGTGCCTGGACGGCCGGGTCAAGACCCTGCACCCGAGGGTGCACGCCGGCATCCTCGCCGACCTGCGTCTGGACAGCCACCGCGAGCAGCTGAAGGAGCTCGGCGTCGAGCCGTTCGACCTCGTCGTCGTCAACCTCTACCCGTTCCGCGAGACCGTCGCCTCCGGCGCCGGCCCGGACGAGTGCGTCGAGCAGATCGACATCGGCGGCCCGTCGATGGTCCGCGCCGCGGCCAAGAACCACCCCTCGGTCGCCGTCGTCACCAGCCCGCAGCGGTACGCCGACGTCCTCCGGGCCGTCGCCGAGGGCGGCTTCGACCTCGTCACCCGCAAGCGCCTCGCCGCCGAGGCCTTCCAGCACACGGCGGCCTACGACGTGGCGGTGGCCTCCTGGTTCGCCTCGGAGTACGCCCCCGTCGACGAGTCGCGGTTCCCCGACTTCCTGGGCGCCACCTGGGAGCGCGAGAACACCCTGCGCTACGGCGAGAACCCGCACCAGCCCGCCGCCCTCTACGTCGACGCGAGCGGCGGCGGCCTCGCCAGGGCCGAGCAGCTGCACGGCAAGGAGATGTCGTACAACAACTACACGGACACGGATGCCGCGCGCCGTGCCGCGTACGACCACGACGAGCCGTGCGTCGCGATCATCAAGCACGCCAACCCCTGCGGCATCGCGGTCGGTTCGGACGTGGCCGAGGCGCACCGCAAGGCGCACGCCTGCGACCCGCTGTCCGCGTTCGGCGGGGTCATCGCCGTCAACCGGCCGGTGAGCCGGGAGATGGCCGAGCAGGTCGCCGAGATCTTCACCGAGGTCATCGTCGCGCCCGACTACGAGGACGGCGCCCTCGAAGCGCTCGCCAAGAAGAAGAACATCCGCGTCCTGAAGGCACCGGGTGCCCCGGCGAACCCCGTCGAGGTCAAGCCCGTCGACGGCGGTGTGCTGCTCCAGGTCACCGACCGCCTCCAGGCCGAAGGCGACGACCCGGCCCACTGGACCCTCGCGACCGGCGAGGCGCTCGGCCCGGAGGAGCTGGCCGAGCTCGCCTTCGCCTGGAAGGCCTGCCGGGCCGTGAAGTCCAACGCCATCCTGCTCGCCAAGGACGGCGCCTCGGTCGGCGTCGGCATGGGCCAGGTCAACCGCGTCGACTCCGCGAAGCTCGCCGTCGAGCGGGCGGGGGAGGAGCGGGCGCGCGGCTCCTACGCCGCCTCCGACGCGTTCTTCCCGTTCCCCGACGGCCTGGAGATCCTCACCGCGGCCGGTGTCAAGGCCGTGGTGCAGCCGGGCGGTTCGGTCCGTGACGAACTCGTCGTGGAGGCCGCGAAGAAGGCGGGCGTGACGATGTACTTCACCGGGACGCGGCACTTCTTCCACTGAGCGCCGCGGCAGCCGCAGCGGAAGGCGCAGACGCCGGCGGCACCGGACGGCGCAGACGCCAGGGCCGTGTCCTCCCTTACGGGGGGACACGGCCCTGGGCGCTACGGCGGACGCTCAGTTGCTGCGTATCACGATCGTGCCGCAGACCTTGTCCGCGAAGGTCTGGCGCTTGGCGTCCCACGCCGGCCACAGCCAGCCCAGGTAGCAGGCGAGGCTGTCCAGGAAGTGCGCGATACGGCGCACGAAGGCCATGCCGACGCCGATCGGCTGACCGGTGTCCTCCTTGACCAGGCGGATGCCCAGCGCCTTCTTGCCGATGGTCTGGCCGGTGCGGCCCTCCATGATCAGCTGCCAGATCGCGAGGCCGAGGATGCCCAGGCCGCCGATGACGCCCAGCACCGCGGCCTTGCTGCTGAAGAGCACCAGGATGTACGGCACCAGGAAGACCAGGCCGTCGACGACCGTGCCGCCGAAGCGCTGACCCCAGTTCGCGTACGGCGGCGTCGCGCCGTACCCCTGCTGCGGGTAGCCGTAACCGCCCTGCTGCGGGTAGCCCGGCTGCTGGGGGTAGCCGTAGCCCTGCTGCGGCGGCACGCCCTGCGGGGCCTGCTGGTAGCCGGGCTGCTGCGGGTAGCCGTAGCCGGGCTGCCCCTGCTGCGGGTCCTGCGGCTGACCGTAGGGGTTGTTCGGCGCGCCGAAACTCATGACGGGTTTCCTCCGTGTGGCCTGCGGGGACGACGCGGACAAGGACGGAGGTACGTCAATAACTGAGCGGTTTTGCCCCCCACCGACCGCGATACTGCGCGGTTTATGTTCAAGTACGTGCGAGATGTTGTCCAGTCCGATTAACCATGTGTTGTGCAAGTGCAACATGATTGATCATGACTGCGCACCCGACTGGAACCGGGAGGCCGCCATCCGGGAGGATGGAGCCATGACCGCCCAGATTCTCGATGGCAAGGCCACCGCAGCCGCGATCAAGTCCGATCTGACCGTCCGCGTGGCGGCGCTGAAGGAGAAGGGCGTCACGCCCGGCCTCGGCACGATCCTCGTCGGGGACGACCCCGGCAGCCAGAAGTACGTCGCCGGCAAGCACCGCGACTGCGCGCAGGTCGGCATCGCCTCCATCCAGCGTGAACTCCCGGCCACCGCGACCCAGGAGGAGATCGAGGCCGTCGTCCGCGAACTCAACGACGACCCCGCCTGCACCGGCTACATCGTCCAGCTCCCGCTGCCCAAGGGCATCGACGAGAACCGCATTCTGGAGCTGATGGACCCGCACAAGGACGCGGACGGCCTGCACCCGACGAACCTCGGCCGGCTGGTGCTCGGCGAGCCCGCGCCGCTGCCCTGCACCCCCAACGGCGTGCTCACCCTGCTGCGCCGCTACGGCGTCGAGATCAAGGGCGCCGAGGTCGTGGTCGTCGGCCGGGGCGTGACCATCGGCCGCCCGATGCCGCTGCTGCTCACCCGGCGCAGCGAGAACGCCACGGTGACCCAGTGCCACACCGGCACCCGGGACCTCGCCTCGCATCTGCGGCGGGCCGACATCATCATCGCCGCCGCCGGTTCCCCGCACCTGATCCGTCCCGAGGACGTCAAGCCGGGCGCCGCCGTGCTCGACGTCGGCGTCTCCCGCAACCCCGACGGCAAGATCGTCGGGGACGTGCACCCCGGGGTGGCCGAGGTCGCGGGGTGGCTCTCCCCGAACCCCGGCGGTGTCGGGCCGATGACCAGGGCTCAGCTGCTCGTCAACGTGGTCGAGGCGGCGGAGCGCAGTGTCGGCTGAGCAGGCGCACGACGACGAGCCGACCGTCCGCGACGCGATCAGCGCCCCGGACGCGGAGGGTCGGCCACGGCGGACCACGCGCCGCTTCCCGCTCTTCACCCGGGACACGGCCCGCCCCGAGGGGGGCGGCAGGGCCGCGTCCGGGGATCTGCCGGCGCCGGCCCGCCAGTGGCCCCTGCTGGTCGTCCTGGCGACCGTCGGGGTCGGGCTGCTGCTGACCTCGCTGGACCAGTTCCGGGTGGGGGCGCTGCTGATCGGGGCGGCGCTGCTGGCGGGGGCGGTGATGCGGTGGACAGTGCCGAGCGTCGGGATGCTGGCGGTCCGGTCGCGGTTCACGGACATCGTCACGTACGGGGTGCTCGGCCTGGCGATCGTGCTGCTGGCGCTGATGGCGCAGCCGAAGCCGTGGCTGGTGATCCCCTTCCTCAAGGACACCCTGCACTTCACGATGCGGAACTGACCCGTCCGGCGTGACCTGGCCACAAGGCGGCCCGTCCCCTCCCCCGAGCAGGACGGGCCGCCGTCCGGAACCAGCCTTCCCAGCGGGCGGCGGCTGTTCGACGGCTGTCCGTCGGCTGTGGCAGAGAGGTGACCGTTCCGCTACGGGCCGCCCGCACTCCACGGCCTGCGGGAAGCGTCCGGCCGCCCGCCGTGACTCCCGGGTCGGCTGGGCGGTCTGTGAACCGCGAGGTCACGGCCGGATGACCGGTGTGTCGATGTGTTGACAGTTCGCGGATATGTCACGAAGCGGGCCCACAGCCGGGCTAACGTCTCCGATCGGGACGAGCCGGCGGCCCGACGAGCCGGCGGCCCGTCGGGCCGTACGACGGTCGGCGTGCGACGGTGCTGCCGGGCGGACCGGTGCTCCTGTGCGCCCCCTGACCGGGGACTGTGCTCCGGGGATGCCGCATTTCGGTGGGTAGCCACAACGGGGGCCGCCGCGGGGGGGGCGCCGCGCGTACGGGGAAACGCGGAAGGAGTGGGGGGAAGCAATGTCTCGGTGGAAACCTCTGCCGGATGAACTCGATCCGCAGGTGGCGGAGTTCACGACCCAGCTGCGTCGGCTCGTGGACCGCGGCGGCCTGAGCGTCGCGGCACTGTCCGACCGCACCGGCTACGCCAGGTCGTCCTGGGAGCGCTACCTCAACGGCCGTCTGCTCGCGCCCAAGGGCGCGGTGGTCGCGCTCGCCGAGGTCACCGGCACCGATCCCGTCCACCTCACGACCATGTGGGAGCTGGCCGAACGGTCCTGGAGCCGTTCGGAGATGCGCCACGACCGGACCATGGAGGCCATCCGGATCGCCCAGGCGCGGGCAGCGCTCGGGGAGTTCGGGGCGCCGCCGGCCGCCTCCGCGGCCACGGCCGCCGACGGCAGGGCGCCGCGCCGGGCGGGCGGGGCCGTGGCGATGCCGGGGATCGCCGGACCGGCGGGGGTCTCGCCCACCATCCCGCCCCAGCCGACGGCCCCCGACGCCGACCGCCGCGAGGGCTCCGGCTCCCGCGGCCCGGTCACACCCCCGCCGTCGGCCGCGCCGGGCGGCGGCAGGCGGCGGCTGACGATGTTCCTCGCCGGAGCCGTCGGCATGGCCGTGGTCATCGCCGGGGTCCTCTTCTTCACCGGAGGCGACGGGGGCGGCAGGACAAGCAAGGCCCACGCCTCGGCCACCGCGTCCGCCGGCACCAGCGGCGACCTGCCGGCCGGGGTGAAGTGTGCGGGCGCCGGCTGCACCGGCAAGGACGCGGAGGCCATGGGGTGCAGCGGCGACCTCGCGACCACCGCCCGAACCGTCACGGTCGGCGCGACCACCCTGGAGGTCCGCTACAGCAGAACCTGCGGCGCCGCGTGGGGCCGGATCACCGGGGCCGCCCAGGGCGACTCGGTCCGGGTCACGGCCGGCACCAGGACGGAGCGCGGCTCCATCACGGCCACCGGCGACACGATCGCCTACACGCCGATGGTGGCGGTGCGGGACGCGACGGCGGCGAAGGCCTGCACCACGCTGGCGTCGGGCCGGCAGGGCTGCACACCGTAACGGGCAGAGAAAGCGGTGGCGCGCAGGAATGGCCGTCTGCCTCGTGGGCACGCGAAGGATGTCCCCCCACGGGAGTCCGGGATCCGGTACCCCCGATCGGCGGCCGTCCTGCCCCACCTCTCCCGGCAGGCGGCCGCCTCTTTTGTGGGGCGAGCCACACCGACCCCTCGCTCTGCGGCATCCTTGATGCGCGATAGCCTGACCGGTGGATCTCTTGATACCAAGAGATCGATCATCTGTACGTCCGCACCCCAGGGCACCCAGGGCAAGGACGCCCACCGCCAGCTGTCATACGGAGAACGCCATGACCCGCACTCCCGTGAACGTCACCGTCACCGGCGCGGCCGGCCAGATCGGCTACGCCCTGCTCTTCCGCATCGCCTCCGGCCAGCTGCTCGGCGCGGACGTGCCGGTCCGGCTCCGCCTCCTGGAGATCACCCCGGCGCTCAAGGCCGCCGAGGGCACCGCCATGGAGCTCGACGACTGCGCCTTCCCGCTGCTGCAGGGCATCGACATCTCCGACGACCCGAACGTCGCCTTCGACGGTGCCAACGTCGCGCTGCTGGTCGGCGCCCGCCCCCGCACCAAGGGCATGGAGCGCGGTGACCTCCTGGAGGCCAACGGCGGCATCTTCAAGCCCCAGGGCAAGGCCATCAACGACCACGCCGCGGACGACATCAAGGTCCTGGTCGTCGGCAACCCGGCCAACACCAACGCGCTGATCGCCCAGGCCGCGGCCCCGGACGTACCGGCCGAGCGGTTCACCGCGATGACCCGCCTCGACCACAACCGCGCGCTGACCCAGCTCGCGAAGAAGACGGGCTCCACGGTCGCCGACATCAAGCGGCTCACCATCTGGGGCAACCACTCCGCCACCCAGTACCCCGACATCTTCCACGCCACGGTCGCCGGCAAGAACGCCGCCGAGGTCGTGAACGACGAGAAGTGGCTGGCCGAGGAGTTCATCCCGACCGTCGCCAAGCGCGGCGCGGCCATCATCGAGGCCCGTGGCGCGTCCTCCGCGGCCTCCGCCGCCAACGCCGCCATCGACCACGTCCACACCTGGGTCAACGGCACCGCCGACGGCGACTGGACCTCCATGGGCATCCCGTCGGACGGCTCCTACGGCGTCCCGGAGGGCCTGATCTCCTCCTTCCCGGTCACCGCCAAGGACGGACAGTACGAGATCGTCCAGGGCCTGGAGATCAGCGACTTCTCCCGCGCCCGCATCGACGCGTCGGTGCAGGAGCTGGCGGAGGAGCGCGAGGCGGTCCGCGCCCTCGGCCTCATCTGAGCCTCCCGTACCACCCCGGCGGGCCCCGCTCCGGACTCCTCCGGAGCGGGGCCCGCCGCCGTCCGCCGCGTCACTCCATCCCGCGCCTGCCCGGTGTCCAGAACGGCTTGGTGAGCACCGCCCGCCGGTCCCACCCCGCCTCCTGGACCAGCACCTTCCGCACCGCCTGCACGGCCCGCGCCTCCCCGGCGACATACGCCATCCCGCCGGGTTCGGGTGCGAGCCGCCGTACCGCCTCCGGCAGCGAGGTCTCGGCGCGCAGCACCCAGTCGAGGCGCTCGGCGTACGGGAGGGGCAGCCGGTCCGCGGCCGTCTCCGTCTCGACACAGCCGGAGATCCGGGCCTCCTCGGGCAGCGCCGCGAGCATCGCGCCGAAGGCGACCGCGGCCGTCTCGTCGCCGACGAACACATGGTGGGCGGCGTCGGGACGCAGCGTGAAGGTGCCCTCGGGCCCGCGCAGCCGCACCTGCTCGCCCGCCCGGACGGTCCGGCCCCAATGAGCGCCCGGACCGCCCTCGGAGTGGTCGAGGACGCACAGCTCGACGACGCCGGACGGGTCGTAGCGCCAGACCGAGTACGTGCGCAGGGTCAGGCCGGCGACCAGGACCCGGACCTGCTGGCCGGGCCGGACGTCGAGGCCGGCGAGCCGGTCGCCGTCGATGCGCAGCCGGCGCATGCGGGCGGTGATCTGTTCGGCCTCGGTGACGGTGCCGCGCAGCGTCAGCAGGTCGAGGACGGGGTTCAGCAGGGCGGGCATCGGGGCTCCTCAACGGGCTGTGGTGCGGGGGGAGTTGCTCAGGCGCCGGACGAACGCGACAGTACGCGTTCCGGGCCGGACGCGATAGTGCGTGTCGGAGTGCGGCCGCCGTGACCCGCCACCACGAGCGCCGTCGCCGCGAGCACCAGCAGCGCGACCGTGCGCAGCGCCGGACCCATGCCGGAGGCGAGATCACCGTGCTCGGACAGGATCGTGCCGGTGACCGCGACCCCGAGGGCGGCGCCGGTCTCCCGGGCCGTGGTGCCGAGGCCCGAGCCGAGCCCCGCCTGGTGCGGCGGGAGCGAGCCGACCACGCCGAGGGTGAGGGCGGGCATGGACAGCCCGGTGCCGGCCGAGATCACCAGCAGCCAGCAGGCGTACGTCCAGTACGGCGTGGCCGCGTCGACGGTGGACGCGCCGAGCAGCCCGAGGCCGATCAGGGCGGCCCCGGCGCCGGACAGGCCGCGGCCCGCGATCAGCACGGCGGGGTCCGGCGCGAGCGCGCTGGTTCCCGCGCCCGCCGCGAACAGACCGAGCCCGGCGAGCAGGGCGCCCTTGCGGCCGTACCGGTCGCCGAGCGCGCCGGCCGGGATGAGCAGACCGGCGAAGGCGATGACGTAGGCGTCGACGGTCCACAGGATCTCGCTGTGCGAGGGGTGCAGGGACGACGCGGCCAGTTCGGGTATGAGCAGGTTGACGGCGGCGACCATGCTCTGCGCGACCAGCACACAGGCGCACAGGACGAGCAGGGCTGCTGGCGGGCGAGCTGACGCCCGAGCGGTTCGCGACCGCGGCCGGACACCTGAACGTCTCCCGGCGCGGCAGGCTGCACGGCCCCGTCGACGCCGCGTTGGCCGAACTCGGCCTGGAACGCCGGGTGGTGGGCACCGTCGGCACCTTCCCGGGCTCCCTGTTCGTGCTGCGCGACTCCGACCTGATCGGCCTGATCAGCTCCTGGGGGACCCCACTGGCGACCGCCCTCGGCCTCATCACCTTCGAGATCCCGCTGCCGCTGCCGCCGATCCCCATCGGCCTCGCCTGGCACCCCCGCCACGACGCCGACCCGGCGCACGCCTGGCTGCGCGGCTGCGTCCGGGAGCTGCTGGCCGTCGGCTGACGGCCGGCGGAGTGCGGCGCGGGGGCCGTTTCCGGCGTGGTGCGGGGCCGCTCGGCACCGGTCAGATCGTCATTCGTTTAATTGCAGTATTCACGGAGGGTAATCTCCCGCATATTCAGAATTTCTGCCCCGGCTTCTCTTCCGGGTGACTGAATTCCCCCGAACGCTCCAAACCCCGCCCCGCGCGCCGGTCGTTAGGTGACCGTGACGCGATTGGACTGGTGCACAACCGAAGATCATCCGACAACCGTGCTCCGCTGGCCGGGTGGTATGGATATCACCTCATGCTCGGACCTGCTCGATGATTTCCTGAAGAGAATCAATGCGATGGAAATCGAATATCGGCGGACCCTGGCGGATCTGTACGCGGCGTCCTGAGACAGGGTGCGGAGGTTAAATCGATGGACGGGATTCAGCACGACTCAGGTCCGGGGCTCTACGACCACACCGGCTTCTACGATCACCCCGGTCTCTACGACCACACCTGGGGTGTCCCGGAGCCGGACGTCGCGCCGAACGACTGGGACCCGGTCGAGGAGCTGGCGCAGATACTGTCCGCACCGACCAGTGTGACCGCGGCCTCCACGCTCCTCGACGTGCCGGCCCAGCGCCGGGGCAGCCGCCGGCGGGTCCGCCACGACTCCCACCTGCTCGACGGCGGCCGCAGCTTCACGCACATCACGCTCCTGATCGTGGCCGTCTCGCTGTGCGCGGTGTTCATGCTGGCCTGGTCCGTCTGCTACTCCTACGCGCAGTTGCGCGGCATCGCCTCGTCGGTGCTCCCCGGAGGGCTGGCCCGGTACTGGCCGCTGACCGTCTACGGCCCGTGGTTCGTGGCGGCGCTGTCCGTCCTGCGGGCCACCGCGCAGCGCCGGAGCGCGCGGCGGTCCTGGTGCGTCGTGCTGGCCGCCTCCGTCGTGGCCGTCGCCCTGTGCATCAGTCACTCGTCCCACGCGCTGCTGTCGTTAGTGATCTTCGGGATTCCGCCCGTCACCGCCCTGGTCTGTTTCTGGGAGCTCGTGGGTCAGATCTCGACCAAGAACCGGCCCCGGCACGCCGTGTCCACCGAATCGGCGGGCGCCACGGCCTGAATCCGTCCTGACCGGTTTGTCGTTCTCCGTCCGACTGTTCCGTGACGCCGCACACTTTCGGCCGACGATTGCGCATGCAATCCGAGACCGAGGGCAGGTGCTGGCGGTCCCCGAGGGTGACGTGCTGGTCACCCAGGGGCACCGAACAGGAACGGAAGGCAATACCGATCATGGCGGACAGTGCGGACAGTACGGCACGAGCGACCATCCATGTCGGAGGCGAGTGGCTGGCAGCCGTCTCCGGCGCGACACGCGAGATCATCGACCCCGCGGACGGCCTGCCCTTCACCGTGGTGGCCGAGGGTGACGAGAAGGACGCCGAGGCGGCGGTGGCCGCCGCCCGGCGCGCCTTCGACACCGGCGACTGGCCCCGGACCCCCGTCGCCGAGCGCGCCGCCCTGCTCCGCCGGGTGGCCGACCTCCTCGTGCGCGACCGCGAACAGCTCGGGCTGCTGGAGAGCCGGGACGCGGGCAAGACCGTCGAGGAGGGCCGCGTCGACATCGACTGCGTCGCCGACGCCTTCCGCTACTTCGCCGACCTGGTGACGGCGGAGGGCGCGGGCCGGGTGGTCGACGCAGGATCGGCCGACATCCACAGCGTGGTGGTATCCGAACCGGTGGGCGTGTGCGCCCTGATCACCCCCTGGAACTACCCGCTGCTCCAGGCGAGTTGGAAGATCGCTCCGGCGCTGGCGGCCGGCAACACGTTCGTCGTCAAGCCGAGCGAGCTCACCCCCCTGACGACGGTCGCGCTGATCGGTCTGCTGACCGAGGCCGGACTGCCCGCCGGGGTCGCGAACCTCGTCACCGGTCCCGGCCACACCGTCGGCGCCCGCCTCGCCGAGCACCCCGGCGTCGACCTGGTCTCCTTCACCGGCGGCCTGGCCAGCGGCACCAAGGTCGCCCAGGCCGCCGCGCCCACCGTCAAGAAGGTCGCCCTCGAACTGGGCGGCAAGAATCCCAACGTCGTCTTCGCCGACGCCTGCGCCACGCGGGAGGGGTTCGACACCGCCGTCGACCAGGCCCTCAACGCGGCCTTCGTGCACAGCGGGCAGGTCTGCTCGGCCGGCGCCCGGCTGATCGTCGAGGAGCCGCTGCGCGAGCGGTTCGTCGCCGAACTCGCCCGCCGCGCCGCCCGGATCCGGCTCGGCCGCGGCACCGCCGACGGCGTCGAGTGCGGCCCGCTCGTCTCCGAGCAGCAGCGCGCCAAGGTCGAGGCGTACGTGGCGTCCGCGCTGGCGGAGGGCGCGGTGCTGCGCGCGGGCGGCAAGCGCCCCGAGCCGTCCGCCGTCCGCCCGGCCACCGGCTACTTCTACGAGCCCACCGTCCTCGACCAGTGCCACCGCGGCATGCGGGTGGTACGCGAGGAGGTCTTCGGCCCGGTCCTCACCGTCGAGACGTTCCGCACCGAGGACGAGGCGGTCGCCCTCGCCAACGACACCGAGTACGGCCTCGCGGGCGCCGTGTGGAGCGCGGACGCCGGGAAGGCCCGCCGGGTCGCCGGTCGGCTGCGGCACGGCACCGTCTGGATCAACGACTACCACCCCTACCTCCCGCAGGCGGAGTGGGGCGGCTTCGGACGGAGCGGGACCGGCCGCGAGCTGGGACCCGCCGGGCTCGCCGAGTACCGGGAGACCAAGCACGTCTACCAGAACCTCGCGCCGAAGCCGGTGCGCTGGTTCGCCGGCTGAGCCCCCACAACGCCCGGCCGGCGAACCAGCTCCGCCCCGTTCTCCCACCCCCCAGGAGTAACCACCCCATGGCCGATCACACCCCGAGCCCCCAGGAATTCGACTACGTCGTCATAGGCGGCGGAACCGCCGGTTCCGTCATCGCCTCCCGCCTCACCGAGGACCCGGACGTCACGGTCGCCGTCATCGAGGGCGGCCCCAGCGACGTCGGCCGCGACGACGTCCTCACCCTGCGCCGCTGGATGGGCCTGCTCGGCGGCGAGCTGGACTACGACTACCCGACCACCGAGCAGCCCCGCGGCAACTCCCACATCCGGCACAGCCGCGCCCGGGTGCTGGGCGGCTGCTCCAGCCACAACACCCTCATCGCCTTCAAGCCGCTGCCCTCCGACTGGGACGAGTGGGAGGAGGCGGGGGCCAAGGGCTGGGGCGCGGTGCCCATGGAGGCCTACTACGCCCGCCTCCTCAACAACATCGTCCCGGTCGACGAGAAGGACCGGAACGCCATCGCCCGCGACTTCGTCGACGCGGCCCAGCGGGCGCTGGGCGTCCCGCGCGTGGAGGGCTTCAACCGGCAGCCGTTCACCGAGGGCGTCGGCTTCTTCGACCTCGCCTACCACCCCGAGACCAACAAGCGGTCCAGCGCGTCGGTGGCCTACCTGCACCCGGTGCTGGACGAGCGCCCCAACCTCCACGTCCTCCTGGAGACCTGGGCGTACCGGCTGGAGCTGCACGACGGCCGCGCCGACGGGGTGCACGTCCGCACCAAGGACGGCGCGGAACTGCTGATACGGGCCCGCGAGGAGGTCGTCGTGTGCGCGGGCGCCGTCGACTCCCCGCGCCTGCTGCTCCATTCGGGCATAGGCCCGGCGGCGGACCTCGAAGCCCTCGGCATCCCGGTCGCGCACGACCTGCCCGGCGTCGGCGAGAACCTCCTCGACCACCCCGAGTCGGTGATCGTCTGGGAGACGAACGGCCCCATCCCGGAGAACTCCGCGATGGACTCCGACGCGGGCCTGTTCGTCCGCCGCGACCCCGAACTCACGGGCCCGGACCTGATGTTCCACTTCTACCAGATCCCGTTCACCGACAACCCCGAGCGACTGGGCTACGAACGCCCCCCGCACGGCGTCTCGATGACCCCGAACATCCCCAAGCCCCGCAGCCGCGGCCGCCTCTACCTGACCAGCGCCGACCCGGCCGTGAAACCCGCGCTGGACTTCCGCTACTTCACCGACGAGGACGACTACGACGGCCGCACCCTCGTCGACGGGATCAGCCTCGCCCGCGAGATCGCGCGGACCGAGCCGCTGGCGGGCTGGCTGAAGCGCGAGGTGTGTCCCGGCCCGGAGATCGTCGGCGACGCCGAGCTGAGCGAGTACGCCCGCAAGGTCGCCCACACGGTCTATCACCCGGCGGGCACCTGCAGGATGGGCGCGGTCGACGACCCGCTCGCCGTGGTGGACCCGGAGCTGCGCATCCGAGGCCTGGACGGCATCCGCATCGCCGACGCCTCCGTCTTCCCGGCCATGCCGGCCGTGAACCCGATGATCGGCGTGCTGATGGTCGGCGAGAAGGCCGTGGACCTGCTGAAGGGCGGTGCGTGATGAGCGGTACGACCCCTGTCTTCTCCGTCGACGGCCTGTGGAAGGTCTTCGGCCCGAGGGCCGAACACGTCCCGGCGGACCCCGAGCTGACCGCCCTCTCGCCCGCCGAGCTGCGCAGCCGCACCGGCTGCACGGCCGCCGTCCGTGACGTCTCCTTCGACGTGCGCAAGGGCGAGGTGTTCGTGGTGATGGGCCTGTCCGGGTCCGGCAAGTCGACCCTGGTCCGCTGTCTGACCCGGCTCATCGAGCCGACGGCCGGCCGGATCGCCATCGACGGCGAGGACGTCCGCGCGATGGACAAGGGCCGGCTGCGGGAACTGCGCCGGCACCGGGCCGCGATGGTCTTCCAGCACTTCGGGCTCCTGCCGCACCGGTCCGTCCTCGACAACGTGGCGTACGGCCTGGAGATCCAGGGCGTCGGCAGGTCCGAGCGACGTGAGCGGGCCGCCGAGGTAGTCGCCAAGGTCGGCCTCGACGGCATGGAGCAGCGCCGCCCCGGCCAGCTGTCCGGCGGCCAGCGCCAACGGGTGGGGCTCGCACGGGCGTTGGCGGTCGATCCCGAGGTCCTGCTCTTCGACGAGCCGTTCAGCGCGCTCGACCCGCTGATCCGGCGGGACATGCAGGAGGAGGTGGTCCGCCTGCACCGGGAGGAGGGCCGCACGATGGTCTTCATCACGCACGACCTGAGCGAGGCGCTGAAGCTCGGCGACCGCATCGCCCTGATGCGCGACGGCCGGGTGGTCCAGCTGGGCACCCCGGAGGAGATCGTCGGCGCCCCGGCCGACGACTACGTCCGCGAGTTCGTCCGCGACGTGCCGCGCGAGCAGGTGATGACGGTCCGTACGGCGATGCGGGCCGCGGGCGCGGGGGAGGCCGGGGAGGCCGGCGGCCCCGAGGTCGGCGCGGAGGCGACGGTCGCCGAGGCGATCGACGTGGTCGCGGCGACCGGCGCCCCGGCGCGGGTCGTGGCGGAGGGCCGGTGTGTCGGCGTGGTCGACGCCGACACGTTGCTCGGGGTGGTGGCGAAGGGGGGTGCGGACGGTTCTCCGACTGCGGGCGGTGGTGGGCCGGTCGCGCCCACGCGACGGAGCCGCACGGTGTCTCGCCCCGCGCCCCTGGGTGGGGATGGGCGGCCCCCGCTGGAAAGGCCCCCAGCCACGGGTGTCGCCGACACTGTCCCCGCTACGGGTGCTGCCGACACTGTCCCCGTCGCGGGTGCTGCGGACACTGACCCCGTCGCGGGTGCTGCCGACACTGTCCCCGCTGCGGGTGCTGCCGACGCTGCCCCCGTCGCGGGTGCTGCGGACACTGACCCCGTCGCGGGCAGTCGTGCCGCTGGGGCGGCACGGGTGGGCGCGGCGGTACCCCGCGAGCGCGGGCAAGTGACACCCCCCGCGCCCAGCACCAACCCGGAGGGCGTCTGATGGCGACGATCAGTGTGCCGAATCCTCGTCGAGTGGCCCTTCCCGCCGGCCGAGCCATGCGCAAGCTCCTCGCTCTGGCCGTCGCCGCCGCGATCCTCGTCCCCCTCGCCGGCACCCTCGGGGCGTCCTGGCCGCGCGGTCTCACCGTCAGCCTCTCCGCCCCCCTCACCTCCGCCAGCAACTGGGTCATCGACAACCGCGACACCCACCCCCTCTTCCTGTACTTCTTCGGCTACCTCAGCGAGGCCGTCGTCCTCGCCGTCCGCGCCGTCTACCTCACCCTCCTCGCCGCGGGCTGGCCCGGCGTCACCGTGCTCGCCGCCGTCGTCGCCCACCGCGTCGCCGGGGTGCGGCTCGCCGCCGGCACGGCCGTCGCGTTCCTCGCCTGCGGCGCCCTCGGCATGTGGGTGCCGACCATGCAGACCCTCGCGCTGATGGTCGTGGCCGTCCTCGCGTCCGTCGTCGTCGGACTCGTCCTCGGCCTCGGGGCCGGTCTCTCCGACCGGCTGCACCGCGCCCTGCGCCCGGTCCTCGACACCATGCAGGTGCTGCCCGCCTTCGCCTACCTCCTCCCGGTCGTCCTGGTCTTCGGCATCGGCGTCCCCGCGGCCGTCCTCGCCACCGTCGTCTACGCGGCCCCGCCCATGGCCCGGCTCACCGCCCTCGGCCTGCGCGGCGCCGACCCCGAGGTCCTGGAGGCCGTGGAGTCGCTCGGAGCCACCCGACGGCAGCGGCTGCTGACCGCGCGGATCCCGCTGGCCCGCAGGGAACTCCTCCTCGGCCTCAACCAGACGATCATGATGGCGCTGTCGATGGCGGTCATCGCCTCCGTCATCGGCGCCGGCGGCCTCGGTGACCGCGTCTACCAGGCGCTCGCCTCGGTGGACGTCGGCGCGGCCCTCGCCGCCGGCATCCCGATCGTGCTCCTCGCGGTCGTCCTGGACCGCATCACCGCCGCGGCGGGCGAGCGCGACGACACCCGGAAGGCCGCCGCGGGCCTCCTGTACGGCCTCGGCGCCACCGTCGCCGTCGCGCTCGCCGCCCGGCTCCTCGGCCGCCTCGACTGGCCCACCGCCTGGACCCTGGACTTCGCCGGACCGGTCAACCGCGCCGTCGACTGGATGACCGCGCACCTGTACTCGGGTGTGCCGGTGGTCGGCGGTACGGCGGACTGGGCGGGCCACTTCACCACCTGGGTCCTCGACCCCCTCCGGGACGGGCTGCAGTGGCTGCCCTGGTGGGCGGTGCTGTTCGTGGTCGCCGCCCTGGCCTGGCTGATCGGCACCTGGCGCACCGCGCTCACCGCCGTCCTCGCGATGGCCGCGACCGGCGTGCTGGGCGTGTGGGAGCCGTCGCTGGACACCCTGTCCCAGGTGCTCGCGGCCGTCGCCGTCACCCTCGTCCTCGGCTTCGCGACCGGCATCGCCGCCGCCCGCAGCGACCGCGTGGAGCGTGTGCTGCGTCCGGTCCTGGACGTCTTCCAGACCATGCCGCAGTTCGTGTACCTGATCCCGGTGGTCGCGCTCTTCGGGGTCGGCCGCGCCCCGGCCGTCGCCGCCGCCGTCGTCTACGCGCTGCCGGCCGTCGTACGGATCACCGCCCAGGGGCTGCGCCAGGTGGACCCGGCCGCCCTGGAGTCCGCGCGCTCGCTCGGCGCGACCGGGCGCCAGCAGCTGTGGCAGGTGCAGCTTCCGCTCGCCCGGCCCGCGCTGCTGCTCGCCGTCAACCAGGGCGTGGTCCTCGTCCTCGCCGTCGTCATCATCGGCGGGCTGGTGGGCGGTGGCGCCCTCGGCTACGACGTCGCCTTCGGCCTCGCCCAGGGCGACCTGGCCACCGGTCTTGTCGCCGGTGCCGCCATCGTCTGCCTGGGGCTGATGCTCGACCGGGTCACCCAGCCCACGGAACGCCGCACGCGGAAGGGAGCGTGACCATGCGCCGTACGACACTCGTCGCCGCCGCCTCCGTCCTCGTCCTCACCACCGGCTGCGGGGCCGCCGACATGACGAAGCAGGCCTCGCCGTTCGCCGACGCGCGCGGGTCGAAGACCGTGACCCTCTCCGTGCAGTCCTGGGTCGGCGCGCAGTCCAACGTCGCCGTCGCCCAGTACCTGCTGGAGCACGAGCTGGGCTACCGGGTCGACACCGTGCAGGTCGACGAGGTCCCGGCCTGGGACGCCCTGAGCCAGGGGCGCGTCGACGCGATCCTTGAGGACTGGGGCCACCCGGACCAGGAGAAGCGGTACGTGGCGGAGAAGAGGACCATCAGCCGGGGCGGGGAACTCGGGGTCACCGGGCACATCGGGTGGTTCGTGCCGACCTACCTGGTCAAGCAGCACCCGGACATCACGGACTGGAAGAACCTGAACAAGTACGCCGCCCTCTTCCGCACCGCGGAGAGCGGCGGCAAGGGTCAGCTGCTGGACGGCTCACCGTCGTACGTCACCAACGACAAGGCGCTGGTCAGCAACCTGAAGCTGGACTACCAGGTCGTCTTCGCCGGTTCCGAGGCCGCCCAGATCACCCAGATCAAGCAGTTCGCCAAGGAGAAGAAGCCCTTCCTCACGTACTGGTACGCGCCGCAGTGGCTGTTCAAGAAGGTGCCGATGACCGAGGTGAAGCTGCCTGCCTACAAGAAGGGGTGCGACGCCGACCCGGCCAAGGTCGCCTGCGCCTACCCGCACACCCCGCTGCAGAAGTACCTCAACACGGACTTCGCGCACGGCGGCGGCAGGGCGGCGGCCTTCCTGAAGAAGTTCCGGTGGACGACCGAGGACCAGGACGAGGTCTCCCTGATGATCGCCGACCAGAAGCTGAGCCCCGAGGAGGCCGCGAAGAAGTGGGTGGAGAGCCACCCGTCGGTATGGCGGCCATGGCTCTCCTAGCCGGGATGTGCGCGGTGCCGGCCGGCCGGCGACCGACGTCGCCCGGAGGTGAGGTCACGGCTGTGGGACGGGATCACGGCTGCGATGGCATGACCGGCTCCTCCGTTCCGGCGCCGGTGTCCTCGGCGCCGGGTGCCTCCCCGAACCGGGCCAGTGCCAGAGCTCCCGCCACGGCCACCGCGAACCCGAGCACCGCGAGCCAGGCCAGCCCCTCCCGGGTGCGGTCCCCGAGCCACAACACGCCCACCGCGGCCGGGCCGATCGTCTCGCCGACGACCATGCCGGCCGTCGCCGTGGTCACGGAGCCGCGCTGCAGGGCCGAGGTCAGCAGCATGAAGGCGGCGCCGCCGCCGACGAGGAGTGCGTACGTCGCGGCATTGGTGAGGAGGTCCGGCAGCCGCAGCGTGTCGATCAGCCGCACCGACACCTCCACCACGCCGAACCCGAATCCGGCCCCGAGGCCCAGCACCAGGGCCCGTCCGCGCCCGCTGAGCCGCCCGCCGGCCAGGCCGAGCAGCAGTACGCCCACGGCCGTCCCCAGCATCACCCACTTCAAGGTCGTCGACCCGGCCCTGTCCCCCTCGGGGCCCGACGCCAGCCCCAGCATCGCGAGCCCCGCGCACACCACGCCCACCGCGGCCCACTCCACCCCGCTCAGCCGTACCCGCAGCAGCCGCGCCGCGACCACCGCGGTCACCGCGAGCGAGGAGGCCAGGGCCGCGCTGACCGCGTAGATGGGCAGCGACCGCAGCGCGAGGATCTGGAACACGAACCCGAGGCCGTCCAGTCCGAGCCCGACGACGTACCGCCACTGCCGCGCGGCCCGCAGCAGCAGCGCGGCCTCCCCGCCGGCGCCGTCACCGGCCGCCCGCGCGGCCACCGCCTGCAGGACCGTCGCCGTACCGAAGCAGATCGCCGCCGCGAGGGCGCACACCATTCCGAAGAGCACAGGGGGACTGTAGGGGAGCGGAGCGTGCGGTGATCGGGCAGGAGGCGGCAGAGCGGGTCCGGGTCGGCCCCGGGGCCGCTCCCTCCCCGCGCACCGCGGCCGACGACTTCACGGCGTTTTCTCACCTGTGCATGACAGTGCGGCATGGCAAGCTGGGAGGATGACCGGCAACGGACGCGCCTGGCTGCTCTTCACCGGCTGGCTCCTGACCGGAGCCTGCGGTCTGCTCGCCCTCCTCGCCGCCCTGTCCGTCGGGATCCTCCTCCTGCCGGTCGCCGTGGCCGGAACCGCCGTGCTGGCCACGCGCCGGGACACGCGACAGGGCCTGCCCGGCCTGCTCTCCGGGGTGAGCCCGCCCCTGTTCCTGCTCGCCTACCTCAACCGGCACGGCCCCGGCAGCTACTGCACCACCTCGGCCGCCGGCAGCAGCTGCACCGACGGCCTGCTCGACCCCCGGCTCCTGCTGGCCGCCGGCCTGCTCTTCCTCGGCGCCGGACCCGTGCTGTTCCTCAGGGCGCGGCGACGGCCGGCCGACGGCCCCCTGCCGGGTCCCTCCGGGCAGTCCCCACCGTCCTCCGGGGCGGCCCGCTAGGCGCTCAGCACCCCCCACACCTGCTCGACCCCCCACTCCAGGTCGTCCTCCTCCACCACCAGCGGCGGAGCCACCCGCACCGTCACCCCGTGCGCCTCCTTCACCAGGACGCCCCGCTCCAGCAGCCGCTCGGCCACCGCCCGCCCCGACCCCACCGCGGGATCCACGTCCACCCCCGCCCACAGCCCCCGCCCCCGTACGGCCGTCACCCGCCCGCTCCCGGTCATCTCCGCCAGCCGCCGGTGCAGGAGTTCCCCCAGCTCGGCCGCCCGCTCCTGGAACTCCCCGGTCCGCAGCATCGCGATCACCTCCAGGGCCACCGCGCAGGCCAGCGGATTCCCGCCGAAGGTGGACCCGTGCTCGCCGGGCCGGAACACCCCCAGCACCTCGGCGTCCGCCACCACCGCCGACACCGGCAGCACCCCGCCCCCCAGCGCCTTCCCGAGGACGTACACATCCGGTACGACCCCCTCGTGCTCGCACGCGAAGGTGCGCCCGGTCCGGCCCAGCCCCGACTGGATCTCGTCGGCGACGAACAGCACGTCCCGCTCGCGGGTCAGCTCCCGCACCCCCGCCAGGTAGCCGGCCGGCGGTACGACGACCCCCGACTCGCCCTGGATCGGCTCCAGCAGCACCGCGACCGTGTTCTCGGTGACCGCGGCCCGCATCGCCGTCAGGTCGCCGTACGGCACGATCTCGAAGCCGGGCGTGTACGGCCCGAAGTCCGCCCGCGCCTCCGGATCGGTCGAGAAGCTGATCACGGTCGTCGTGCGGCCGTGGAAGTTGCCGCCCGCGACCACCACCTTGGCCATCCCGGCCGGCACGCCCTTGACCCGGTACCCCCACTTCCGGGCGGTCTTCACCGCCGTCTCCACGGCCTCCGCCCCCGTGTTCATCGGCAGCACCATCTCCATCCCGCACAGCTCGGCCAGCTGCGTGCAGAACGCGGCGAACCGGTCGTGGTGGAACGCCCTCGACGTCAGCGTCACCCGCTCCAGCTGCGCCCTCGCCGCCGCGACCAGCCGCGGGTGGCCGTGCCCGAAGTTCAGCGCCGAGTAACCGGCCAGGAAGTCCAGGTACCGGCGCCCCTCGACGTCCGTCATCCAGGCGCCCTCGGCCGTCGCGATCACCACCGGCAGCGGGTCGTAGGTGTGCGCGCTGTGCGCGTCGGCGGCGGCGATGAGGGTTTCCGTACTGGTCACGACGGCTCCGGGGGACGCGGCTGGATTGCCCCCTTTCCTACCCTCTGCCCGTGCCCGACTGGTGGACGCCACGGCCCTCCGGCCCGGCGTGCCCGGTAATGTGACCTGCGGGCCGTGACTGGCGCGCTGGGATGGGACCGACCATCGGGGAGCGGCCCGCGTTGTGACCGAGTGCCGTGCGCCTGGGCCGAACCGTGAATGCCGAACGCCATGTCCGGAGGTCCCGAATGACTGACACGTCCGCGCCCCTGTCCACCGAGTCCACCGCCTACCGTGCCGCCCTCGACGTGATCCGCGCGGTCGAGCCGCGGGTCGCCGACGCCATCGGCCAGGAGGTCGCCGACCAGCGCGAGATGCTCAAGCTGATCGCCTCGGAGAACTACGCCTCCCCGGCGACCCTGCTGGCGATGGGCAACTGGTTCAGCGACAAGTACGCCGAGGGCACCGTGGGCCGCCGCTTCTACGCCGGCTGCCGCAACGTCGACACCGTCGAGGCGCTCGCCGCCGAGCACGCCCGCGAGCTGTTCGGCGCCCGCCACGCCTACGTCCAGCCGCACTCCGGCATCGACGCCAACCTGGTCGCCTTCTGGGCCGTCCTCGCCGACCGGGTCGAGGTCCCCTTCCTCCAGAAGACCGGCGCCCGCCAGGTCAACGACCTGACCGAGGCCGACTGGGCCGAGCTGCGGCAGGCCTTCGGCAACCAGCGGATGCTCGGCATGTCCCTGGACGCCGGCGGCCACCTCACCCACGGCTTCCGCCCCAACATCTCCGGCAAGATGTTCGACCAGCGCTCCTACGGCACCGACCCGGCCACCGGCCTGATCGACTACGACGCGCTGCGCGCCCAGGCCCGTGACTTCAAGCCGCTGATCATCGTCGCGGGGTACTCCGCGTACCCCCGGCTGGTGAACTTCCGGATCATGCGGGAGATCGCCGACGAGGTCGGCGCCACGCTGATGGTCGACATGGCGCACTTCGCGGGCCTGGTCGCCGGCAAGGTCCTGACCGGCGACTTCGACCCGGTCCCGCACGCCCAGATCGTCACCACGACCACCCACAAGTCCCTGCGCGGCCCGCGCGGCGGCATGGTCCTGTGCGACGACTCCCTCAAGGACCAGGTCGACCGCGGCTGCCCGATGGTCCTCGGCGGCCCCCTCCCGCACGTCATGGCCGCCAAGGCCGTCGCCCTCGCCGAGGCCCGGCAGCCCGCCTTCCAGGACTACGCGCAGCGGATCGTGGACAACTCGCGCGCGCTGGCCGAGGGCCTGATGCGCCGGGGCGCCACCCTGGTCACCGGCGGCACCGACAACCACCTCAACCTGATCGACGTCGAGACGTCCTACGGCCTCACCGGCCGCCAGGCCGAGTCCGCCCTCCTCGACTCCGGCATCGTGACCAACCGCAACGCGATCCCCGCCGACCCGAACGGCGCCTGGTACACCTCCGGCATCCGCATCGGCACCCCGGCGCTCACCACCCGCGGCCTCGGCACGGCCGAGATGGACGAGGTCGCGGGCCTGATCGACCGCGTCCTGACGACGACCGAACCGGGCACGACGAAGTCGGGCGCGCCGAGCAAGGCGAGCCACGTCCTCGACGAGAAGGTGTCCACGGAGATCGCCCAGCGCGCGACGGACCTGGTCGCGGGCTTCCCGCTCTACCCGGAGATCGACCTCGGCTGACCGGCGTCCTTCAGGGGCACCGCCCCGAAGGGGCGCGGGGAACTGCGCGACAAGCCCCCACCGGGCCCGCAGTCCCCCGCGCCCCGAAACCCCCCACCCCTCAGGGGCGAATCCCACCCCTCCCCTCTGAGAGAATGGTGAGCATGGCTTCTGACCGACCCCGCGTGCTCTCCGGCATCCAGCCCACCGCCGGCTCGTTCCACCTCGGCAACTACCTCGGCGCCGTCCGCCAGTGGGTGGCCCTCCAGGAGTCCCACGACGCCTTCTACATGGTCGTCGACCTGCACGCGATCACGGTCCCGCAGGACCCCGCCGACCTGCGCGCCAACACCCGGCTCGCCACCGCCCAGCTGCTCGCGGCCGGTCTGGACCCCGACCGCTGCACCCTGTTCGTGCAGAGCCACGTCCCCGAGCACGCCCAGCTCGCCTGGGTCATGAACTGCCTCACCGGCTTCGGCGAGGCCAGCCGGATGACCCAGTTCAAGGACAAGGCCGCCAAGCAGGGCACGGACCGCGCGAGCGTCGGCCTCTTCACGTACCCCATCCTCCAGGTCGCCGACATCCTGCTCTACCAGGCCAACGAGGTGCCGGTCGGCGAGGACCAGCGCCAGCACGTCGAGCTCACCCGTGACCTCGCCGAGCGCTTCAACGGCCGGTTCGGGCAGACCTTCACCGTCCCGAAGCCGTACATCCTGAAGGAGACGGCGAAGATCTTCGACCTCCAGGACCCGGCGATCAAGATGAGCAAGTCGGCGTCCACGCCGAAGGGTCTCATCAACCTCCTGGACGACCCGAAGGCGACCGCGAAGAAGGTCAAGAGCGCGGTCACCGACACGGACACCGTGATCCGCTACGACGCCGAGCACAAGCCGGGCGTCTCCAACCTGCTCACCATCCACTCCACGCTCACCGGCAAGTCGATCGCCGAGCTGGAGCAGGAGTACGAGGGCAAGATGTACGGCGCGCTCAAGACGGACCTCGCCGAGATCATGGTCGACTTCGTCACCCCGTTCCGCGAGCGCACCCAGCAGTACCTGGACGACTCGGAGACCCTCGACTCGATCCTGGCCAAGGGCGCGGAGAAGGCGCGCTCCGTCGCCGCCGAGACGCTGGCGCAGGCCTACGACCGGGTCGGTTTCCTGCCCGCCAAGCACTGAGTCGGGCACGCGGCGAAGCGAAGCGCTGCACATCACTTCGGCCACGGCTGCCCGGAAGGCGGCCGTGGCCGTACAGTCGATAGACGGACGGCCGGGTACGAACCCGACATGCCTCCGCCCACCACGACCGACGGGAGATGACGTGGGGACCGTAACGATCGGCGTGTCGATCGCGGTCCCGGAGCCTCACGGCAGCCTGCTCCAGGAGCGGCGCGCGGGCTTCGGCGACGCCGCGGCCCACGGCATCCCCACGCACGTCACGCTGTTGCCGCCGACGGAGGTCGCCGAGGGGGCGCTGGCCGCCGTGGAAGCCCACCTGAGCGAGGTCGCCGCGACGGGGCGGCCGTTCCCGATGCGGCTGTGCGGGACCGGCACGTTCCGGCCGCTGTCGCCGGTGGTGTACGTCCGGGTGGTCCAGGGCGCGGACGACTGCGCCTGGCTGCAGCAGCGGGTCCGGGACGCGTCCGGGCCGCTCGACCGTGAGCTGCAGTTCCCGTACCACCCGCACGTGACGGTCGCGCACGGGATCGACGAGGCCGCGATGGACCGGGCGTTCGCCGAACTCGCGGACTTCGAGGCGGAGTGGCCCTGCATGGGGTTCGCGTTGTACGAGCAGGGGGCGGACGGGGTGTGGCGAAGGCTGCGTGACTACGCCTTCGGGAGCTCTGTCGTGCCTCCTCAGGTGGGGCATGCGGAGCGGGGGAGCATCGTGAGCCGGTAGCCTGCGGGCCGGCATCAGATCGGCAGCCTCCGGAACACCGAGCGCGGCGCGTGCCTGAGCCCCGACATCACCAGCCTCAGCACGCCTGGGACCCACACCACCTCCGACCGTCGCCGCAGGCCCAGCTCGATGGCCGTGGCCACCGCCTCCGGGGTGGTGGCGAGCGGGGCTTCCTCAAGGCCCCTCGTCATCTTCGTCCGCACGAACCCCGGTCGTACGACCATCACGTGCACGCCCGTGCCGTGCAGGGCGTCGCCCAGCCCCTGCGTGAACGCGTCCAGGCCCGCCTTGCTGGAGCCGTAGATGAAGTTGGAGCGGCGGGCCCGTTCCCCGGCGACGGACGACAGGACGACCAGCGAACCGTGGCCCTGGGCCTGCAGGGCCCGCGCGCTGACCAGGGCCGCCGAGACGGCGCCGGTGTAGTTGGTCTGGGCGACGCGCACGGCGTTCACCGGCTCCCGTTCGTCCGTCGCCTGGTCGCCGAGGATGCCGAAGGCGAGCAGGACCAGGTCGACGTCGCCGTCGGCGAAGACCTTGCCGAGGGCCGTCTCGTGGGACTCGGGGTCGAGGGCGTCGAAGGGGACGGTGTGGACGTCGGGGCCGAGAGCGCGCAGCTGCTCGGCGGCCCGGTCCAGCGCCGGCGAGGGGCGGCCGGCCAGCCAGACCGTGCGGGTGCGGCGGGCGATCAGCCGGCGCGCGGTGGCCAGCGCGATCTCCGACGTGCCGCCGAGGACGAGCAGGGACTGGGGCATTCCGAAGGCGTCCTTCACTGCTGCTCCTGAGGGCTAGAGGCCGAGACGGCGGGACAGGTCGGAGACGAACACGCCGCGCGGGTCCAAGTCGGCCCGCAGGGACCGGAATTCGTCGAGGCGGGGGTACATGGCGGTGAGCAGTTCGGGGCGCAGCCGGGCGTCCTTGGCGAGGTAGACGCGGCCGCCGGCGCCCGCGACCTCCTCGTCCAGTTCGTCGAGGAAGGCGCCAAGGCCGGGAAGGCCGGCCGGGATGTCCAGGGCTAGGGTCCAGCCGGGCACGGGGAAGGAGAGCCAGCCGGGGTCGGCGTCGCCGAAGCGTTTGAGGACGGCCAGGAAGGACGGGCAGCGGCGCTCGGAGATCCGGGCCACGATCCGGCGCAGGGCGGCCTCCTGGCCGTGGCCGACGACGAACTGGTACTGGACGAAGCCCGCCCGGCCGTAGACGCGGTTCCAGTGCGGGACGCCGTCCAGGGGGTGGAAGAAGGCCGAGACGCGCTGGAGTTGGCCGACGCGCGAGCGCGGCGCCTTGCGGTACCAGAGCTCGTTGAAGAGGCCGACGGTGGTGCGGCCCAGCAGGCCGCCGGGGAGGTGGGCGGGGGCGGCCGGGAGCTCGCGCGGGCGGAAGGCCAGCGGGGCGCGTCCGGCGCGGGAGTGCTCGCCGAGCGACTCCCGGGGCGCGTGGTCGCCGCGGGTGAGCACCGCGCGCCCGGTCGCCGCCCCGCGCGCGAGCAGGTCGATCCAGGCGACCGAGTAGCGGTAGCGGTGGTCGGTGGCGGTCAGCCGGGCCATCAGGTCGTCGAGGTCGGTGGCGCGTTCGGTGTCGACGGACATGTACGACGTCTCGACGGGGAGGAGGCGGACGGTCGCCGTGAGGATCACCCCGGTCAGACCCATGCCGCCGGCCGTCGCGTCGAACAGCGGGGTGCCGCGGCTCACCGTGCGGACCTGGCCGTCGGCGGTGAGGAGTTCGAAGGACAGCACGTGACGGGAGAACGATCCCGAGACATGGTGGTTCTTGCCGTGGATGTCGGCGCCGATCGCGCCGCCCACCGTCACCTGGCGGGTCCCCGGGGTCACCGGGACGAACCAGCCGAGCGGCAGCAGCACCTCCATCAGACGGTGCAACGAGACCCCGGCGTCGCACAGGACGGTGCCGCCGTCGGCGTCGATGGCGTGGATGTGGTCCAGGCCCGTCATGTCGAGCACGGCGCCGCCGGCGTTCTGCGCCGCGTCGCCGTAGGCCCGGCCCAGACCCCGGGCGATACCACCGCGTGCCCCGCAGTCGCGGACCGCGTTCGCCGCCTCCTGGTAGGTCCGGGGGCGGATCAGGCGGGCGGCGGTGGGGGCGGTGCGGCCCCAGCCGGTGACCGGGACGGTGGTCTCGGGCACGGTGGGAACTGCGCGCCCTTCGGGCTTTCCAGGCATGGGGCCGACCGTATCGCTACGGTATGGGGGATATGTCGGCTGTGCCGGGATGAACGAGGGAAGATCACCCGACTCCTCGAAACGGGTGATTATCGGAATGTCGCCCCATATGGTCGTAGCTTTGGCGGGGTGAAGGTGAACAGTGAGTCCAATGGACGACATGGACCACCGGATCCTCTCCGCGCTGCACGCCTGTGGCGCCGATCCACGCGTCGCGTCGGCCGCGCGCGGTCTCTCCCTCGCCGGTGAGCACGGCGCGCTCTGGCTCGCGGCGGGCCTCGCCGGGGCGGCCGTGGACGGCGCGCGACGCGGCGCCTGGTTGCGCGGCACGGCGCTGGTCGCGGGCGCGCACCTCGGCAGCATGGCCGTCAAGCGGGTCGTACGCCGGGCGCGCCCCGCGCATGTCCGGCCCCGGATGCGCACCGCGGGCGGGCACTCCTTCCCCAGCTCGCACGCCACCTCCGCCACGGCCGCCGCCGTCGCCTTCGGGACCCTCGGGGTGCCCGCGCTCACACCCCTCGCGGCGGCCATGTGCCTGTCCCGGCTGGTCGTCGGCGTGCACTTCCCGACGGACGTGGCGGCAGGCGCGGCCCTCGGGGCGCTCACGGCCCGCGCCGGGGCGCGCTGGATGAGCGGAGCCGGGCATGACTGAGACCGCGCACGCCGCCGCGCGGGGGGCTGCCGAGGCGAGGCGGCCGGACGGGGCCTGCGAAACGACTCTGCACGGGCAGCGGGCCCGCGCCGCCCGGCCGTCTGCCGGCTCCCGGGCCGCCGTCACCCTCCCCGGCGTGCTCCACGGCCTGCTGCGGACCGCCCGTCCCAAGCAGTGGGTCAAGAACACCCTCGTCGTCGCCGCCCCGGCCGCCGCCGGCCGGCTCTTCGAGGGGCCCGCGCTGCTCCGCCTGGCCTTGGTCTTCGCCCTCTTCACGGCCTGCGCCGCCGCCGTCTACCTGATCAACGACGCCCGGGACGCCGAGGCCGACCGCGCCCACCCCACCAAGTGCCGCCGCCCGGTCGCCGCCGGGCAGCTGCCGGTGCCCGTCGCCTACGCCGTGGGCGGCCTCCTGGCCGTCCTGGGCCCCCTGCTCGCCGCCCGCCTGACCCCGCCTCTCGTCCCGGCCCTGCTGATCGCCTACCTGGGCATGCAACTGGCGTACTGCGTCGTGCTGAAGCACGTCCTGGTCGTCGACCTCGTCGTCGTCACCACCGGCTTCCTGATGCGGGCGGTGATCGGCGGGGTCGCCCTCGGCATCCCGCTGTCCCGCTGGTTCCTGATCACCACCGGCTTCGGCGCGCTCTTCATGGTGTCGGCCAAGCGCTACTCCGAGGCCGTGCAGATGGCCGGGAAGGCCGGCGCCACCCGCGCGCTGCTCACCGAGTACACCACCGGCTACCTCCGCTTCGTCTGGCAGCTGGCCGCCGGGGTCGCCGTCCTCGCCTACTGCCTGTGGGCCCTGGAGGGCCACGAAGGTCCCGCGGCCGGCCTGCTGCCGTGGCGCCAGCTGTCCATGGTCGCCTTCATCCTGGCGATCCTGCGGTACGCCGTCTTCGCCGACCGCGGCACCGCGGGCGAACCCGAGGAAGTCGTCCTGCGCGACCGCGCGCTCGCCCTGATCGGCCTGGTCTGGGCGGCGATGTACGGCCTCGCGGTGGCCCACTGGTGAGCACGGACCGGCGCGAGCTGATCGGATTCGCCGCCGTCGGTCTGCTCGCCTACGCCGTCGACCTCACCCTCTTCAGCTGCCTGCGCGGCCCGGCCGCCCTCGACCCGCTCACCGCCAAGTCCCTGTCCTTCGTGGCCGGCTGCACGGTCGCCTACCTCGGCAACGCCCGCGGCACCTACCGCCACACCCGCGCGACCGGGATCCGCCCCTATGCCGTCTTCGTCGCCGTGAACCTCGCCGGCGCCCTGGTCCAGCTGGTCTGCCTCGCCGTCAGCCACTACGGACTGGGGCTCACCTCGCAGCGCGCCGACACCGTCTCCGGCGCGGTCGTCGGCATGGCCCTTGCCACGATCCTGCGCTTCTGGGGTACCCGGACATTGGTGTTCCGCGGAGGGGGCAGAGTCGGATCATGGACTGGCTGAGAAAACTCCCCGTCGTCGGCCCCCTGGTGGGCCGGCTCATGACGACGCACGCGTGGCGGTCGTACGAGCGGCTCGACCGGGTGAAGTGGTCCCGGCTGGCCGCCGCCATGACGTTCATCAGCTTCGTCTCGCTCTTCCCGCTGCTGACCGTGGGCGCCGCGATCAGCGCCGCCACGCTGAGCGAGTCGCAGCAGAAGGACATCCAGAACAAGATCGCCGACCAGGTGCCCGGCATCTCCGACCAGCTGGACATCCACGCCCTGGTCCAGAACGCCGGCACGATCGGTCTCATCGCCGGTGCCGTCCTGCTGTTCACCGGCATCAACTGGGTCGGCCAGATGCGGGACTGCCTGCGCGCGGTGTGGCAGCTGCCCGACAAGGACGAGAACCCGATCCTCGCCAAGGCCAAGGACGGCGTGATCCTGATCGGCTTCGGCGGTGCGGTGCTGGTCACGATCGCCGTGTCCACCATCGCCTCGGCGGCGGTCGGCTGGACGGGCCGCCAGCTCGGCATCGCCGAACACAGCTGGGGCAGCCTCCTGCTGCGCACCGCCGCGTTCCTCGTCGCCGTGACCGCCGACTTCCTGCTCCTGCTCTACGTCCTCACCCTGCTGCCCGGCGTCGAGCCGCCGCGCCGCCGCCTGCTGGTCGCGGCCCTGATCGGCGCGGTCGGCTTCGAACTGCTGAAACTGCTGCTCAGCGGCTACATCCAGGGCGTCGCCGGGAAGAGCATGTACGGCGCGTTCGGCGTCCCGGTGGCCCTGCTGCTGTGGATCAACTTCACGGCCAAGATAGTCCTCTTCTGCGCCGCCTGGACGGCGGAGGAGAGCACGTCCGAGTTCACGGACGACTCCGCCGGCGCACCAGATCCGGCAGTGGCCAACGGCGGTTGACCAGGAACGCCGCGCCCACCAGCATCACCAGCGCCCCGCCCGCGACACCCAGCGCCACCCCGATGCCGCCGGAGCGGCCGGCGGAGGCCGCGGCCACCGGCCTGGCCCTCGCGCCGGTGTCCCTGCCGACGGCGGTGGCCCGCGGCGTGGCACCGGAGGTCACCGCATCCCTGGGCGGCACCAGCTCACCCACCGGAGTCACCTTGCCGGCCGCCTGGAAACCCCAGTCGAACAGCTTGGCGGTCTCCTTGTAGACCTCGTTGTGCTCCTTCTTCTCCGGGTTCATCACGGTGACCAGCAGCACCCGGCCGTTCCGCTCGGCGACCCCGGTGAAGGTGGCGCCCGCGTTGGTGGTGTTGCCGTTCTTCACCCCCGCGATGCCCTGGTACACCGGCACGTCGACGTCACCGCTCAGCAGCCGGTTGGTGTTCTGGATCTCGAAGGACCCGCGGACCGCCTTGCCCTTCGCCTTCTTCGTCGTGTCGCCCGGGAAACTGGCCCGCACGGTC
Source organism: Streptomyces sp. NPDC051987 (assembly GCF_040680735.1). Classification (NCBI taxonomy): domain Bacteria; kingdom Bacillati; phylum Actinomycetota; class Actinomycetes; order Kitasatosporales; family Streptomycetaceae; genus Streptomyces; species Streptomyces sp. NPDC051987. Next base: position 183,927 of record NZ_JBFAXI010000004.1, read on the forward strand.
GAGCAGTACTCCCGGAAGTCCTTCTTCTGCAGCCCGGACCGCGCGAACAGCGACAGGTCGTACGCCGACGACACCTGCCCCGGCTGGTCGTACCCGTCCGGGCTCACCACGTGGGTGTCCAGCGCCTGCAGTTCGTCCGCGTGGTCCTGCATGTCCCGGACCGTCTGCTCGACCCCGCCGTTCATCGCGGCCAGCACGTGCACGGCGTCGTTGCCGGAGCGCAGGAACACCCCGAGCCAGAGGTCGCGGACCGTGTAGGTCTGGCCCTCCTTTATCCCGACCAGGCTGGAACCGGCGCCGATGCCCGCGAGGTCGGCCGGCACCACCGTGTGCGGGGTCGACTTCGGGAACCGGGGCAGCACGGTGTCGGCGAACAGCATCTTCAGGGTGCTCGCCGGGGGCAGCCGCCAGTGCGCGTTGTGCGCGGCGAGCACCTCGCCCGACTCGGCGTCGGAGACGATCCAGGAGCGCCCCGTGAGGTCCTTCGGCAGCGCCGGCACCCCGGCGGCCGGGTTCACCTGGGTACCGGGCTGTCCCAGCCGGGTGCCGCCCACCGTCGACATGGCCGCCGGGGGAGTGGCCGACGCGGTCGCGGGAGGGGTCGGCGCGGCGAGCGCGGCCGGCGCGGTGAGCGACAGGGACAACAGGGTGGCGGAGGCGACCAGCAGAGCGCGGCTGGTCATCGGCTTCGGTGCGGGCACGGACGAGAACGTACCCGCCGGGGAGGTCGAAGTCCCGTCACCCGCCCCACCCCGGAATCGGAAACCGGACAGCGAACGGCGATACTGAGTCCATGCCGCGCTCACCCGGGGGCCGACCCCCGGACCCCGGCCGATGCGGTGGGCCGCGGGTACCCGGCGCGGTGACGAAAGGTCTGCCAGCGTGAAACTCAGCCGTCCGGTCTCCTGGTTCCTGCTCGCGTTCGGGGTGTGGAGCTGGTTCATCTGGATCACTTTCGTCAAAAACCTCGTCAAGGACGGCAGCGGGCTCGCCTTCGACAACGGGCATCCCACGGCGTACTTCTGGATCCACCTGACGCTGGCCGTCGTGTCCTTCGTATTGGGGACGGTCATCGGGGTCATCGGGTTGCGCGGCGTGCGCGCACTGCGCCGCACGTCATAGGGGTACCTGTGGCGCCGCCTGGTACGGGACGCGACGGCGGGGCCGGGCCGGGCCCGCCGCCTGGGCACGGTCCTCTTCGTCGCGGGCCCCGCGGTGATGTTCGCGGCTCTCTTCGCCGAGGTCGGCCACGCCCCCTTCCTCCTCCAGCGCACCCTCGCCTGGCCGGGCAACCTCGTCGCCGCTGCCGCCAACCCGACCGTGGCCGGCCTGGACCGCTACGGGGACACCCAGCTGTACGTCTCCCGGGGCGCCGGCGCCTGGGGTCCGCCCACCCGGGTGGGCGCCCCGTCCGACATCACGGTCATCGAACTCGCGTCGCGGCAGGCCTGACCGGAACGGCCCCCCGGAGCTGGGCGGAAGCCGTGAAATCCGGCTGAAACAAGCCCTCGGTAAGTTCTTCCCCATCTAGTCAGATCACTCTTCCCCCACACGAAACACCTGTGGTTAGGTGAGCCGCGTCACTTAGGGGAGTGGCGTTTTGTGGAGGGCCTGAGCAGGGCCTGGAACGGACCCGTGCGGGTCCTGGGGAGGGCACCAACCATGCGATCTGTTCGCATGCGGATTCTCGTGACACTCGTCGTCCTGGCGGTCGTGGGAATCGGCGGCTGGCAGTTGCTGCCGTCGCAGACCAACAGCAGGACGATCACCGTCGGCACGACCGACGCCGTCACCTCGCTCGACCCGGCCGGAGCCTACGACGCCGGTTCCTGGGCGTTGTTCAACAACGTCTTCCAGACGCTGCTCACCTTCGCGCCGGGAGGTGCCCAGCCGGTCCCGGACGCGGCGAAGAGCTGCGGCTTCACCGACGCCGGCCTGCGGACGTACCGCTGCGTGGTGCGCGACGGGATCACCTTCCCGAGCGGCCGGGCGCTGACCGCCGAGGACGTGAAGTACTCCTTCGACCGGGTCAAGAAGATCAACTCGGATGTCGGCCCGGCCTCCCTGCTCTCGACGCTCGGCTCGGTGAGCGTCTCCGGCAAGACCGTCACCTTCCACCTGTCGTCCCCGGACGCGACGTTCCCGTTCAAGCTGGCCACCGGCGCCGGCGCGATCGTCGACAAGGACAAGTACCCGGCGAACGCCCTGCGCACCGGCGACTCGGTGGACGGCACCGGGCCGTACACCCTGACGTCGTACACGAAGGACAAGCAGGCGAGCCTGGCGCCCAACAGCCACTACAAGGGCGAGTTGAGCGGCACCGGCCGCCCCGTGGAGCTGCGCTACTACGCCGACTCGGCCAAGCTCGCCGCCGCGTACAAGGCCAAGCAGGTCGACGTGGCGACCCGGACGCTGCCGCCCGCCATGGTCTCCAAGCTCTCGCCGAGCGACCCCGACCAGCGCGTCCTGGTGTCGGACAGCTCCGAGACCCGCAACCTGTACCTGAACACCCGCAACTCCTCGCCCCTGCGGGACGTGCTGGTCCGCCGGGCCCTCGCCTGGCTGATCGACCGCGAGGACCTGGCCGCGACCGTGTACGACGGCACCGTGCAGCCCCTCTACTCGCTGATCCCGAGCGGCCTCACCGGCCACACCACGTCCTTCTTCGACGCCTACCCGACCCAGAGCGTCGCCAAGGCCAAGGCGCTCCTGGAACAGGCCGGCGTCAGCACCCCCGTCGAGTTCACCTTCGGCTACGGCATCGGCCACGGCGCGGGAGCCGAGGAGGCCGCCGCCCTGAAGAAGCAGCTGGAGAAGGGCGGCCTGTTCAAGGTCGACGTCAAGGGGTACGAGTGGACCGACTTCCAGAAGTCGTGGGCCCAGGGGAAGATGGACGCCTGGGCGGTCGGCTGGGTCGCCGACTACCCCGACCCGGACACCTTCGGCGCCTCGCTGGTCGGCAGCCACTCCGTGATGAGCACCGGCTACAGCAACAGGACCGTCGACGGGCTCCTCCAGGACAGCCAGCGGTACGCCGACCGCGGTGAGGCCGAGCAGGACTTCCGCACCGTCCAGACGGACGTGGCCGACGACGTGCCGCTGATCCCGCTGTGGCAGCGCACGGACTACGTCCTCAGCAGCGAGGACGTGGGCGGCGCCCAGTACCTCACGGACAGCACGGGCGTGTTCCGCCTGTGGAGTCTGAACTGGATCTGACGCCCGGAACTCAGGCCGAGCGCAACGTCACGGTCACCGCCAGCCCCTCGCCAGGCGCCGTCCGCACACCGACCTCCCCGCCATGGGCCTCCACCACCCCCTGCACGATCGCCATCCCCAACCCGCTCCCCTCCGCACTCCCCACCCGGAAGAACCGGTCGAAGATCCGCCCCGCGTCCTCCTCGCCGAGCCCCGGCCCGTCGTCGGCCACGCACACCCGCACCACTCCGTCCGCCCGCTCCACCCCCAGCCGCACGGCGGCGTCGCACGGCGTGTGGACCCGCACGTTGGCCATCAGGTTCCCCAGCACCTGACGCAGCCCCGACTCGTCGGCCCGCACCAGCACCGCCCCGTCGGCCGCCACGGTCACCGGCCGCCCCGGCTGCTGCGCCCGCAGATCCTCCGCCGCGTCCCGCACCAGCCGGCTCACGTCGACGTTCCGGAACCGGATCTCCGGCCGCTGGTCCAGCCGGGCGAGCAGCAGCAGTTCGTCCACCAGGCGGCCCATCCGGTCCACTTCGCCGTGCATCCGGTCCCAGGCCCGCCGCCGCTCCCCGGGCTCGCTGAGCATCCCCTTGTCGTACAGCTGCAGATAGCCGCGGATGGCGGAGAGCGGGGTGCGCAGCTCGTGCGAGGCGTCGGCGACGAACCGGCGCAGCTGGGCCGCGCTGTGCTCGCGGGTCCGGTACGCGGACTCCACCTGGTGCAGCATGGCGTTGAGGGCCAGCCGCAGCTGCTCGACCTCCTCCGTGGGATGCCGGCTGGAGGGAACCCGCCGGGTCAGGTCGCCCTCGGCGATCGCCGACGAGGTCTCCACCATGTCCTCCAGCGGCCGCAGCCGTTGCCGCACGCTGTACATGGTCAGACAGCCCAGCAGCGCGAGCAGCAGCGAGCCGACCGCGAAGTCGAGCTTCAGGGCCTTGGCCATCCCCTTGTCGAGCAGTTCGGTCGAGGTGGCCAGCAGGATGTAGGGGCCGTCGGCGAGCCGGGTCGCGGTCACCCGGTACGACGCGCCGCCCACGTCGAGGTCGCGCGGGTCGGGCGCGGCGGCCAGGGCGTGCGGGTCGGAGACGGCGGCCGCGAGCGAGCGCTGGGCGTCGGTCGGTCTCATGTCCAGGACGGGGATCGCCTCGCCCTGGGGGTCGATGACCGCGAAGATCGAGTCCGGGGTGGGGTCGGACGCGGAGGGGGTGAGCCGCTCGCGGACCACGCCGAGCGCGCTCAGCGAGTCGACCTGGTGCAGGGTCAGTCCCGAACTCCCCAGCGAGGTGCGCGTCTTGAGCAGGTCGGAGTCCACCTGGTCGAGCAGGTAGAGCCGCATGCCCATGATGCTCCCGGCGGTCGCCACCATGATGCCGACGGCCAGCAGCCCGACGTTGGCCAGGGTGAGCTTGCCGCGCAGCGAGTGCATCCCGTGCCGGCGGCGGCGGTTGCCGAGGCTCATGTCAGGCCGTACCCGACGCCCCGCCGGGTGGTGATCACCGGGGCTCCCAGGGCGTCGAGCTTGCGCCGCAGGTAGCTGATGTAGGTCTCCACGACGGTCGACTCGGACGGTATGTGCTCGTACTGCCAGACGTGCCTGAGCAGTTGCTCCTTGGGCACGATCCGGCCGCCGTTGCGCACCAGGAAGCGCAGCAGCGCGTACTCGGTGGGGGTCAGCTCCACGCTGCGGCCCGCGCGGTGGACGCTGTACGTCGTCTCGTCCAGCTCCAGGTCGCCGTAGCGCAGGGGCGGCCGCTGCGGCAGCACGTCCGCCGGGCGGGTGCGCCGCAGCACCGCCGTGATGCGGGCGACCACCTCGTCGATGTTGAACGGCTTGGTGATGTAGTCGTCGCCGAAGCCGAGCGCGCCGACGATCTCGGCCGGCGAGTCGCGTGCGGTCAGGAAGACGAGCGCCAGGTCCGGCCGCTCGGCGCGCAGTTCCCGCCCGAGGGCCCGCCCGTCCCCGTCCGGCAGCATGACGTCGAGCAGCGCCACGTCCGGCCGGGTGCGCCCGGCGAGCGCGCGGGCCTCGCGGACGGTGCCCGCGATCATCACCTCGAAGCGGTGGTAGCGCAGGGCGATGGCGAGGACGTCCGCGATGCTCGGCTCGTCCTCCACCACCAGCACGGTGCCTGGAGCCGTCGTCATGCCCCCAGTATCGGGCGGCCCGCGGGCAGCGGGGCCCGGAACGCTCTTTGGAGTTCCTTGAGAGTCATGGCGCGTTCCCTCCGCGCGCGAGCGGCACCGCCAATGCTGGTGTCAGGACCTGGGGGACCGACCGACGACCGACTAAGGAGCTTTGATCGTGGCGGCATTGGCACGGTGGTGCTATCAGCACCGGCTGGTGGTCCTGTTGCTGTGGGTGGGGGCACTGTTCGGCCTGGGCTTCTCGGCGTCCACGGCGGGGACGAACTACGCGAACGTCTTCTCCCTCCCCGACACGGACTCCAAGAGCGCGTACGACCTGATGCAGCAGGCCTTCCCGACCACCTCGGGCGACACCGACACCGTGGTGTGGAAGGTCGACCAGGGCTCGGTGCGGGACAAGGCGGTCCAGGACCGCGTCCAGCCGGCCCTCGACCGCATCGCGAAGATGCCCGGGGTCGGCGCGGTGACCAGCCCCTACACCGGTCCCCGTGGGGCGGCGCAGATCAGCCGTGACGGCACGATCGCCTACGCCCAGCTGACCTTCGCCAAGCAGGCGAACGAGGTGCCCAAGGACGTCGTCCAGAAGGTCGTCGACACCGCGCACGGCGCCGCACGCCAGGGCCTGAAGGTCGAGCTGGGCGGACAGGCGATCCAGCGCGTCGAGCAGCCCCCGCAGGGTCTGTCGGAGATGGTCGGCATCCTCGCCGCGGCCCTCGTGCTGTTCCTGGCCTTCGGCTCGTTCTTCGCGATGCTGCTGCCGATCGCCATCGCCGTCTTCGGGGTCGGCATGGGCCTGTTCTCCACGCAGCTGCTCAGCCACACCACCGACATCCCCGACATCGCCCCGCTGCTCGCCTCCCTGATCGGCCTCGGCGTCGGCATCGACTACGCCCTGTTCATCGTCACCCGGCACCGGCGCGGCATCCTGCGCGGCCTGGACCCCGAGGAGTCGGCGGTCACGGCCCTGAACACCTCCGGCCGGGCCGTGCTCTTCGCCGGAGGCACGGTCTGCATCGCGCTGGCCGGCATGCTCGTGACGCGGCTGCGCTTCCTGGACGGCGTCGTCGTCGGCACCTCCCTGACGGTCGTGCTCAGCGTCCTGGCCGCCACGACCCTGCTCCCGGCGCTGCTCGGCTTCCTGGGCCCGCGGGTGCTCAGCCGCCGCCAGCGGCGCAGGCTCGCCGCCGAGGGCCCCGAGCCGGAGCGGGCCAGCGGTCTCGCCGCCCGCTGGTCGGCGAACGTCGAGAAGCGGCCCCGTCGGATCGCCGCGCTCGCCCTGGTCGTCATGGCCGTCCTCGCCGTCCCCGTGCTGTCGCTGCGCCTCGGCGCCACCGACCAGGGCAACGACGACGCTTCCACGACCACCCGCAAGGCCTACGACCTGCTCGCCGAGGGCTTCGGCCCCGGCTTCAACGGCCCCCTCCAGGTGGTCACGAAGAGCGGTGACACGTCCGCGCTCGTCAAGGGGATCGAGTCGACGTCCGACGTGGCCCGGGTCGCGCCCTTCCCGCCCGTCAAGGGCGTCACGGTGATCCAGGTCGTCCCGAAGACCTCGCCTCAGTCCAAGGAGACGGACGACCTGATCGACACCCTGCGGGACAAGGTGATCCCGCAGGCGGGGGCGCAGGCGCACGTGGGCGGTGTGACCGCGATCTCCAAGGACTTCGCGTCGGTCACCGGCGACCGGCTGCCCCTGTTCATCGGGACCATCATCGGCCTGGGCTTCCTGCTGCTGCTCATCGCCTTCCGCTCCCTGGTGGTCCCGCTGACGGCGGCCCTGATGAACCTGATCGCCGCGGCGGCCTCCTTCGGCATCCTCGTCGCGGTCTTCCAGTGGGGCTGGGGCCTGGACCTGCTGGGGCTCGGCAAGGAGGGCCCGATCAACGCGTTCCTCCCGGTCATCATGCTCTCCCTGCTCTTCGGCCTGTCGATGGACTACCAGGTGTTCCTGGTGAGCCGGATGCACGAGGAGTGGGTCCACACGCGCGACAACGCGCGCGCGGTCCGGGTCGGCCTGGCGGAGACCAGCCGGGTCATCAACTCCGCGGCCCTGATCATGGTCTGCGTGTTCCTGGCCTTCGTCCTGAGCGGCAACTCGGGGGCGGCCATGGCGGGCGTCGGCCTGGCGGCCGCGGTCGCCCTGGACGCGTTCATCCTGCGTACGGCACTGGTGCCGGCGGCGATGCACCTGCTCGGGACGTCCAACTGGTGGCTGCCTGCCTGGCTGGACAAGCGGCTTCCGCACCTCGCGGTGGAGCCGGGTGAGGACGCCCCGGAGCCGGCCGAGCCGACCGGTCGGACCACGGCGGTCCACGGCTTCGTCCGCACGGTGGAGGGCGACCCGGTGGAGGACGCGTCGGTGACCCTGATGTCCAAGGGCGGCCGCCGACTCGACCGCGTGACCTCCCTGGCGGACGGCTCCTACATCGTCTCCGTCCCGGCGCCGGGTGACTATCTGCTGGCGGTGTCGTCATCGTCGTACGGCTCGAAGGCCCGGCACGTGACGGTGACGGAGGGGCCGGTGGTGTACGACGTGGAGCTCACCGGGGACGAGGTGGACGCCGTCAGCTAGCCGGGCTACCGGTCCTGGCCGACGGATCCGGCAGGACCCGGGTCATCCCCGGCAGGAAGTCCGTGAACAGCTCGTGCACCTCCAGAACCAGCGGGCGCAGCACCCGGAACCGCGCGAGGGAGACGCCTCGCGCGGTCAGCCGGGCCCCCCGCTCGGCGAGCCGGTAACTGCGCTCGCGGCCCTCGGTACGGTCGAAGATCCAGTACAGGACCAGGCCCATCTGGGAGAGCCACATCAACTCGGGCAGCACGTCCCGCAGTTCCGGGGCGACTTTCGTCCTCGCCCCGGCCAGCACCTCGCGGTGCACGCCGATCGCCTCCTCGCGCGCGTGCTCGCTCTCCGGGGAGAAGGGGCTGAGGGGGCTGTCCGGGTCGGCGGCGTTCTTGAAGAAGTGGACGGCGAACTCGTGGTAGGGCCGGGCGATGTCCAGCCACACCTTGAGCACGCCCGCGAGCCGCGCCTCCAGGTCGGTCTCCCGGGCCAGGACCTCGCGGACCGCCACCCGGTGCTCGGCGGCGAGCTGGTCGTAGAAGCCCTGGATCAGGTGTTCCTTGCCGGCGAAGTAGTAGTACGCGTTGCCGACGGAGACCCCTGCCTCCGTGGCGATGGCCCGCATCGTGGTCTTCTCGTAGCCCCGCTCCCGGAACAGGCGCATCGCCGTCTCCAGGATCAGCGCACGGGTCTGCTCGGACTTGCTCTGGGCAGCGGCCTCGACGGGACCGTCGTTCTTCGCGGACACGGACAGAGCCTAACGAGTGGCGCAGGTGCCGCCGGTACAGCCCGGAGGGTCGTAGATCCACCCGATGCCCGGCTCGTACTCCCACCCGTCGATCCTGCGGAACGGCTCGCCGTTCCCCTGGCCGCCCCGCCACCAGGCGGCGGCGAGCACCGCGCCCCGGGCCAGCCGGGCCCCGGCCGGCGTGCTCAGCCGGTGGGCCAGCGGACGGTGCTGCCGCAGCGCCCACAGCACGACGATCCACGCGGCGGTGTCCCGGTAGACCTGCCCCGCGTCCCCGACCACGGTCACCTCGTCGAGGGTGGCCCGGTGGTCGAGGTCCGGGAAGCGCCTGCGGGCCTCGGCCGAACCCGCCGGCACCAGCTCCAGCGGCACCAGCTGCGGCTGCCGCCCGAGCCAGTCGCGCAGGTGGGTGCAGAGGCCGCACTCGGCGTCGTAGAGGACGGTGAGCCCGTGGACCGGGACGCGCGCGGCGCCCCGGTCGGCGGTCGCGGTCACGGCGCTCACGCCCCGGCCGCCGGTGCGGTCCAGCCCTGCGGGGGGACCGGCGGGAGCTGTTCCCGCTCCATCATCCCGCGGCGCCTGATCCGGTTGAGCACGTAGACGTTGCCGAGGTGCATCACGCCGAGCACCAGCAGCACGACCCCGAGCTTGGCGGACAGCGCCTCGAAGATGCCCCGGGTGTCCTCGACCGTGTCGCTGGTGTGCAGGTAGAGCGCGACGAAGCCGAGGTTGACCAGGTAGAAGCCGACGACCAGGAGGTGGTTGACGGCGTCGGCCAGCTGCTCGTTGCCGTGCAGGACGTCGGAGAGGAAGATCCGGCCGTTGCGGCTGAGCGTGCGGGCCACCCAGATGGTCAGACCGATGCTGACGAGCAGGTAGATGATGTAGGCGATGACCGTGCGGTCCATGCCCCACCCCTTCTTGAACGCGTTCAAAACGCTGACAGAGGTGACTGTAGACCTGCTTTTGAACACGTTCAACTCTGGGGTGGAGTGACCCCGTTCACGCGCGCCGGGCCAGCTCCGGGCGCTTGGCGTAGTCGGTGAAGCCGATGATGTTCCCCCAGGGGTCGGCGACCTCGACGGTCCAGCCGGTGGCCACGGAGAACGGCTCGTCGAGCACCGCGATCCCGGCCTCCTTGAGCCGCCGGGCCGCGGCCCGCGCGTCCGGCACCTCCAGCCACACGCGCGGCGACGCCCACACCGCCGGGCGGTGCCCCAGCCCCTCCTCGGCCCGCAGCAGGATCCCGGGCGTCTCGTCCCCGACCTTCAGCAGGGCGATCCCGCCCTCGTCGAACCGGAACCCGACCGTGAACCCGGCCCGCTCGTAGAAGGCGACGGCGTCCGCGAGCCTCCCGACGGGCATCACCACGTTGTCGAACCCGAGCAGTTCGTACGACTCGTCATCTGACATGCAGTCAGATTAGGTCTCGGTCGGCGGAACCCGCCCCGGACCGCTCGCGGAGGCGGCGAGGCGACCACTCGTTCGGGCGAGGCGGCCCGCCGAAGGCGATCAGCGAGCGCCCCGGCCCACGACCGCCCGGCGGCACGACAAGGGCCCCGCCCGGTGCGGAACCGGAAGCGGGGCACAGATCGTCCTTGGCGGACGGATCAGAAGCGGCGCGTGATCAGCGCCCGCTTCACCTCCTGGATCGCCTTGGTGACCTCGATGCCGCGCGGGCAGGCGTCCGTGCAGTTGAAGGTCGTGCGGCAGCGCCAGACGCCGTCGCGGTCGTTCAGGATCTCCAGGCGCTGCTCGCCCGCCTCGTCACGGCTGTCGAAGATGAAGCGGTGCGCGTTGACGATGGCGGCCGGACCGAAGTACTGGCCGTCGTTCCAGAAGACCGGGCACGAGGACGTGCAGGCCGCGCAGAGGATGCACTTCGTGGTGTCGTCGAAGCGCTCGCGGTCCTCGGCCGACTGCAGCCGCTCCCGCGTGGGCTCGTTCGTGTCCTTCGTGACGAGGAAGGGCATGACGTCCCGGTACGCCTGGAAGAACGGCTCCATGTCGACCACGAGGTCCTTCAGGACCGTCAGGCCCTTGATGGGCTCGACCGTGATCGGCTTCTCGGGGTTGATGTCCTTGATCAGGGTCTTGCAGGCGAGGCGGTTCTTGCCGTTGATCCGCATCGCGTCCGAGCCGCAGATGCCGTGCGCGCAGGAGCGGCGGAAGGTCAGCGTGCCGTCGATGTCCCACTTGATCTTGTGGAGGCCGTCGAGGACGCGCTCCTTCGGGTCGATCTCCAGCTGGAAGTCTTCCCAGACCGCGTCCGCGGAGACCTCCGGGTTGAAGCGGCGGACCCGGAAGGTGACCGTGATGTACGGGGAGTCGGCGAAGCCGGGCTCGGGGGCCGCGTCCGCCTTCTCCAGGGTCGGAGTTGCCATCAGTACTTACGCTCCATCGGCTGGTAGCGGGTCTGGACGACCGGCTTGTAATCGAGACGGATGGACTCGGCGCCGTCGTCGCCCACCTCGCGGTACGCCATGGTGTGGCGCATGAAGTTGACGTCGTCGCGGTTGGGGTAGTCCTCGCGGTAGTGACCGCCGCGGGACTCCTTGCGGGCCAGCGCGGAGACCGCCATGACCTCGGCGAGGTCGAGCAGGTTGCCCAGCTCGATGGCCTCAAGCAGGTCCGTGTTGAACCGCTTGCCCTTGTCCTGGACCGAGACGTTCTTGTAGCGCTCGCGCAGCTCCGCGATCTTCTCGACCGCCGTCTTGATCGTCTGCTCGGTGCGGAACACCATGACGTTGGCGTCCATGGTCTCCTGCAGCTCCCGGCGGAGCGTGGCGACCCGCTCGTTGCCCGTCGAGGAGCGCAGCTGCTCGATCTGGGAGACGACGAACTCGGCCGGGTTCTCAGGGAGTTCCACGAAGTCGTGACGGTGCGCGTACTCGGCGGCCGCGATGCCCGCCCGGCGGCCGAACACGTTGATGTCGAGCAGCGAGTTGGTGCCGAGGCGGTTGGCGCCGTGCACCGACACGCAGGCGACCTCGCCGGCCGCGTACAGGCCCGGCACGACGGTGGTGTTGTCGCTGAGGACCTCACCCTCGACGTTGGTCGGGATGCCGCCCATGGCGTAGTGCGCGGTGGGCTGGATCGGGATCGGGTCCGTGTACGGCTCGATGCCGAGGTAGGTGCGCGCGAACTCGGTGATGTCCGGGAGCTTCGCGTCCAGCTGCTCCGGCGGGAGGTGGGTGAGGTCGAGGTAGACGTGGTCGCCCTCGGGGCCGCAGCCGCGGCCCTCCCGGATCTCCGTGTAGATGGAGCGGGAGACGACGTCGCGGGAGGCGAGGTCCTTCATGACCGGCGCGTACTTCTCCATGAAGCGCTCGCCGTCCTTGTTGCGGAGGATGCCGCCCTCACCGCGGGCGCCCTCCGTCAGCAGGATGCCCATGCGCCAGATGCCGGTCGGGTGGAACTGGAAGAACTCCATGTCCTCCAGCGGCAGCCCGCGCCGGTACACGGCCGCCTGGCCGTCGCCGGTCAGCGTGTGCGCGTTCGACGTCACCTTGAAGAACTTGCCGCAGCCGCCGGAGGCGTAGATGACGGCCTTCGCCTGGAAGACGTGGATCTCGCCGGTCGCGAGCTCGTACGCGACCACGCCCGCCGACTTCTTGACGCCGTCGACCTCGGTGATCAGCTGGTCCAGGACGTAGAACTCGTTGAAGAACTCCACGCCCTCCTTGACGCAGTTCTGGTACAGCGTCTGGAGGATCATGTGGCCGGTGCGGTCGGCCGCGTAGCAGGACCGGCGGACCGGGGCCTCGCCGTGGTTGCGGCTGTGACCGCCGAACCGGCGCTGGTCGATGGTGCCGTTCGGCGTCCGGTTGAACGGCAGGCCCATCTTCTCCAGGTCGAGGACGGCGTCGATGGCCTCCTTCGCCAGGATCTCGGCGGCGTCCTGGTCGACCAGGTAGTCACCGCCCTTGACCGTGTCGAAGGTGTGCCACTCCCAGTTGTCCTCCTCCACGTTGGCCAGCGCGGCGGCCATGCCGCCCTGAGCGGCGCCCGTGTGGGAGCGGGTGGGGTAGAGCTTGGTCAGGACCGCGGTGCGGCTGCGCTTCGTCGACTCGATGGCCGCGCGCATGCCCGCGCCGCCGGCGCCGACGATGACGGTGTCGTACTTGTGGATCTTCATGATTCTCGCAGCCCCGTGCCTAGCGGATGTTCGGGTCGAAGGTGAAGATCACCAGCGAGCCCAGCAGGATGGTGAACACCGTGGCCGTGTAGAGCAGGCCCTTGAGCCACAGCCGGGTGTTCGCGCGCTCCGCGTAGTCGTTGATGATCGTGCGCAGGCCGTTGGCGCCGTGCAGCATCGCGAGCCACAGCATCAGCAGGTCCCAGACCTGCCAGAAGGGGCTCGCCCAGCGGCCGGCCACGAACGCGAAGCCGATCTTCGACACGCCGCCGTCGAGCACCAGCTGGATCAGCAGGTGGCCGAGGACCAGCACGACGAGCACGACACCGGACAGGCGCATGAACAGCCAGGCGGCCATCTCGAAGTTGCCGCGGGTGGAGCGCGGGGTCTTCTTGGTGCGCTTGCGCGGGGCCTCGATGAGGGGGGCTGGGTTGTCCACGCTGAAGACGGGGGCGCCCTCGACGGGGCCGACGCCGGCGGCGGGGGATTCAGTGGTCGACATCTGCGTCAGCTCCCGAACAGGACACGAGCGGCGTGGCCGAGAACGGGGTAAACGGCCCCGGCCATCAGGACGACCCAGACACCGACGACCGTCCAGAGCATCTGCTTCTGGTAGCGCGGGCCCTTCGACCAGAAGTCGACGGCGATGACGCGCAGGCCGTTGAGGGCGTGGAAGAGGATGGCGGCGACGAGGCCGTACTCCAGCAGTGCGACGATCGGCGTCTTGTACGTGGCTACGACCTTGTCGTAGTCCTCGGGGGAGACGCGGACGAGAGCGGTGTCCAGCACGTGAACGAACAGGAAGAAGAAAATGAGGACGCCGGTGACTCGGTGAGCCACCCAGGACCACATTCCTTCCCGGCCGCGGTACAGCGTTCCAGCCGGCACGGAAGTCCCTCCGGGAGCGGGGTATCGGGGCCGCGCCGGCTTGTGGGTGTCGGTCGGGCCCGGCCGGGTACGGTCCACCGGCCCCCTGCATGTTAGCCAGCCGCCGCTGGGGGCTTTACGGGGGGCCTACCTTGTGTGATCAAACTGGCACCGGACGGGCTACAAAAGATCGGTTTTGTGGGGGTGGGGGCTTGTCAGACGCCGGGTGCGCCGCCGCGGGGGCTGGTCGCGCCCCGTGGCGGAGCCGCTGAGGAACACTGCCCCGCGCCCCTGAGCCGCTCGGCCAGCCGTCCCCTCGCCAGGCGCCGGAGTTCTTCCGCGACCACTGCGCGTTCCTCTTCCGGATCGTTTGTCCACCGGGACTGGATGCCCTCCAGGACGCGGTCCACGGTCTCCTCGGGCGGTGTGTCCCCCAGATAGATGACGAACGCGTGCCCGAATTTCGCCTCGTACGTCGCGTGCGCCGCGCTCAGCGCTGTGCGGGCGGCCCCGTAGGTGCCGTCAGGCACCCGCGGCAGACGCTCGCCCGCCAGGGCCTCCGCGAGGTCGCCCGGGGACAGGTCGTACGCCGCCTCGTCCGCCGCGGCCAGGAGGGACTCCACGTCGGGGTAGGGGCGGTGGTCGGCGATGCGGCGGCACCAGCGCGGGCTGTGCAGGCAGCGCAGGAGGAGTGCGCCGGCCTCGTGGTCGGGGGCGGCGTTGAACGCGTCCAGCGGGGCGGGAAGAGGGGGCAGACGGTGGGCGGGCAGCGTGGGTCCTCGCGTCACGGGCGGTGTGGCAGGGGATGCTGTGAGAGAAGTGTCGTCGACGTTATCGATGACGTTCACGGTGTGTCCGATGGTTGCCTGAGTTTCACCCGAACGGGAGAGTTTCGGACGGGGTCGATGACGGACGTGAGGGTGCCGCGTCGTAGGTTGGAGCCGTGAGCCAGCACAGGCGCGGGCCGACGGCACGGCAGGGGGCGCGGAGGCGGGCGGTGGTGATCGCCGCGGCCTTCGCCGGGACCGTCGCGCTCGGTACCGGCCTCGGCGTGTGGGCCTCCTCGGGCGGCGGGAGCGGCGCCGGCGCGGCCCGGCAGCCCTCCGCCAGCGCACCGGCCTCGTCCGCGGGGCGCTCCGGTGCGGCCACCCCCGCGCCCACGCCGACGCGCAGCTACCCCCTCTCCCAGGCCCCCCGCACCATCCCCGCCGTCCGCTCCCACACCGCCGCCCGCGGCCCCGGCTGGCGGCCGCGGCCGGGCGGCCGGGTCGTGGTGAGCAACGCGGCGCTGGCCGACGAGGGGCGGCTGACGGCGGGCGAGCTGGGGCTGTCGTACGCCGGACAGAAGGGGGCGGACGACGACGTCCGGCCCGGCGACCTGCGGCTCGACCTCGGCGGCGCCGGGGACCCGGAGTCGTACACCATGACCGTCGGCGGCGGGACGGTCCGGATCAGCGGGCCCGGTGACGCGGGCGTCTTCTACGGCACCCGGACGCTGAAGCAGGAGGTGCACGGCGGCGGTACGGCCCCGGAGGGGGTCGTGAAGGACGCACCGGCCAAGCCGCAGCGCGGGTTCATGCTGGACATCGCCCGCAAGCCGTTCACCGCGGGCTGGGTGGAGGCCCGGATACGAGAACTCGGCGACCTGAAGTTCAACCAGCTCGGGCTGCACTTCTCCGACGACCAGGGCTTCCGGATCGAGTCGGACACCCACCCCGAGATCGTCTCCCGGGACCACCTGACCAAGGCCCAGGTGAAGGAGATCGTCGCGCTCGCCGCCGCCCGGCACATCCAGGTCGTGCCGGAGATCGACTCGCCCGGCCACCTCGGCGCCGTCCTCGCCGCCCACCCGGAGCTGCAACTGCGCAACGCGCAGGGCGTGGCCACCAGGGGTGCCGTCGACATCTCCGAGGACGCCGCGGCGAAGCTCGTGGACGACCTGCTCGGCGAGTACGCCGACCTGTTCCCCGGCTCCTACTGGAACCTCGGCGGCGACGAGTACCAGGCCCTGACCGTCGCCGACCCGGAGGCCTCCTACCCGCAGCTCGCGGCGGCCGCCCGGCGGGAGTACGGCTCCCGCGCCACCGTCGCCGACCTCACCACCGGCTGGCTGAACGCCCGCGCCGACACCGTCCGCGCCCACGAGCGGACCATGCGGGCGTGGAACGACGGCTTCCTGCGCGGCGCCGCCGCCGAGCAGCCCGCCGAAGACCTCCAGGTCGCCTACTGGACCGGCAAGGAGAACGGCGCCCGGCAGCCCGTGGAGTACCTGAGGGCGGGCCGCAAGGTCCTCAACTACAACGACGAGTACCTGTACTACGTCCTCGGCGAGCCCAACACCTTCGTCTACCCGACCGGGCAGCGGATCTACGAGCAGTGGATCCCGCGCATGCTGCGCGGCACCTCGGCCGTGGCCGCGCGGTACGAACCCCAGGTCCTCGGCGGCTCCTTCGCCGTCTGGTGCGACCTCGCCGACTCCCAGACCCAGGACCAGGTGGCGGCCGGCATCCGGATGCCGCTGCGGGCCACCATCGAGAAGCTCTGGGACCCGGAGGTCACCCCGGCGACGTCCTGGACGCAGTTCAAGGCGCTCGCGAACAGCCTGGGCTGACACGGAATCACGGTCGGCGTGCGGGTTCCGTGCGGCGTCCTCGGGGACACCGTCCTGAGCAGCGCCCGCCGCCCCCACTGCGCCCGCCGCCCCCACTGCGCCCGCCGCCCCCACTGCGCCGCCGCGCCCGGCCGCCGCCGCGTGCCACCGCCGCGCCGCGCCCCGCGCGCCGGTCCCCACTGCGCCGCCGCGCCCGGCCGCGGGCCTGTGTCACCGCCGCGCCGCGCCTCGCGCGCCGGTCCCCACTGCGCCGCCGCGCCCGGCCGCCGCCGCGCCGCACCCCGCGCGCCGTTGGCTGAAAACGTCCTATTCGGACTCCGCCGCCACCTGGGTGTCCCGCCTGTGTGACACTGCCGTACGGTCGCACGCAGTTAGGGAAAATGCGCGCTCCGCGCAAGTGGGGCCTTGGTATGTACCGTTTCTGGGAGGCGTGGGATGAGCCTGGTGGAGCTGATCGCTCAGGCCGATGAACGCGGACTGGCTGCCAGCGGGTTGGCCTGTTTGGATCGGTGCGTGCCGCTGCTGGGCGGGGACGACCTGGTGCTGCGGCCCCTCTGGGCGAGCCTCGCCGACGGCTCCGACTGGAGCGTGGGACTGCAGAAGGCGCGCGGCGCGCTCGGCGCCGGCGAGGAGACCGGCGCGCCGGCGGGCGAGGCGGCCGGCGAGGCCGAGGCGCTCGCCCGGCGGATGCTGGACGCCGCGCCCGAGTCGCAGGAGGCCGCCGGCATCCGGCTGTGGGCCGACGCCTGCTCTGTCGCCTCGCTGCAGATCCACCGGCTCCTCGACCCCGCCGAGGACGCGGCACCCTCGGTCGACACCCGCCGGGAGGGCGGCACGGACGGCATGTCCCCGCTGGTCGCCGCCGAACTGCGCCGCCAGGTCACGGTGCTGGAACTGCTCGCCGAGCACGGCCCGGCCGGGCTGCGACGCGCGCTGGACGTCTCCACCGAGGGCCGCCGGGTCCTGCGCGCGGTCGTCTCCCGCCGGGCCCGCGGACGCGGGTGAGCAGGGGCGGTGGCAAACGCGGGCGCGGGTGAGCGGGGGCGGTGGCGAACGCGGGCCGTCGTGCACGCGGGCCGGGGTGAACGCGGGTCCGGGTGAACCATTCGTGAGGGCGGTGGGCGGGTCCTGCGCCGGTTGCCGGCGCACCCCCGTAACTGGGTGACGAAACCACCGTCGGCCTCGCTCTTGCCTGTGTGACAGCCCACGACGAGACACTCCGTGACGGGACGACAGCACCGCACCGGACCAGGCCGCACGCCGCCGCCAGACCCGCCCGGTGGGCGTCGGACGCGGTGGCCATGATGCGCGAGGGCGCGCGGGTCCGGCTCGACTACTCGGCCCAGAGTCTGTGGCGGGTCGACCGCATGGTCGAGGAGATACGCCGGGAGGACGCGCCGTACGACGCCGTGCGGGAGACGCTGCGCGGTCTCGGGGCCTACGCCGGCGAGGTGATCGTCCGGCACACCGGCGCCGAGTGGTGGGCGTCCGGCGGCGACCACTGGATCCGCACCCCCGACGGCCGCCTGTGGGACCCGATCGACGAGGCCCGGCGGTGTTACGGCGGCCACGGCTCGCTGCGCCTGCTGTGCCGGGACGCGCTGGACGCGGTGGGCGGCTCGGCAAAAACACGGCAATAGGAGACGCGGGCGTTCCCAGGCGGCCGGTGCCGGAGCACGGTTGGCCCATGGCCGACAACCGTCGCCGGTGGGCCCTCGTCCTCATCGCGCTGGCCCAGCTGATGGTCGTGCTCGACATGACCATCGTCAACATCGCGCTTCCCTCCGCCCGGATCGCCCTGCACATGTCCGACGGCAACCGGGTGGGGGTCCCCCCACGCCCTTAAGGCAGTGGGGGAGGGTGATCACCGCCTACACGCTCGCCTCCGGCGGACTGCTGCTGCTCGGCGGCCGGGTCGCCGACCTCGCGGGACGCAAGATCGCGTTCATGACCGGCCTGGTCGGCTTCAACGTGGCCACCTGGTGGGCGATGGCCGCGCTGCTGCTGGGCGCGCTGATCGCCGGCGTGGTGGTGAACGCGGACCGGGCCCCCACCCCGCAGACAGCGCCGGAGCGGAGGCCCGAACCGGTGGACTCGGCCACCTGACGGACTACTTGAGGTACACGAGGCCGTCCGTCGTGATCGTCGGGCGGCCGCTGGTACCGACCACCACGATCTTCACGGTGTGCTTGGCACTGGACGACCAGGTCTTCGTCCAGATCGCCTGGCGGTAGGAGGCCGTCGCCGACTTCAGGTCCACGGTCGCGACCTTGGTGCCGTCGACGTACACGTACGCCTGACCCGAGGTCGACGCGCGGCTGACCACCCAGGCGGCGGACCGGCCGGTGAAGGTCCAGCTCAGGCTCGCGCCCTTGGCACCGCTGGAGTACGACTTGCCGCCCAGGTAGCTGGTGGACGCCCGGGTCGTCCAGGTACCGGACTTGACGGCCGAGGTCTCCTGGAGGATCACCGGGGTGAAGGACGGCGACGAGGTACGGGTGTTGCCCGCGTAGTCGGACGCCTTCATCGACCAGGTGGACGCGGTGCCGGGCTTGGCGGTGCTGCTGGAGCTGGTGGTGGTCGGGCCGAACGTGGCCGTGGTCGGGGACAGCAGGCTCACCGACCTCAGGGCCGCGTTGTCGGTGGCCTTCCAGCCGAGGGTGACCGGGGCGGCGGTGGTGCTGACAGTGCCGGTGCGCAGCGAGAGCTGCGGCGCGGTGGTGAAGGTGGGCGCGGTGGTGTCGGCGACGACGGTCAGTGCCGCGGTCGTCGTGGTGCTGCCGGACTGGTGCACGGCCCGGACGGCCACGGTGTGGCTGCCCGCGACGAGCGTGGCGCCCACCGAGTGCGCCGGTCCGGGGGCGGTGGCGGCGACCTTGCCGTCCACCAGCACCTCGAACCTCGAGATCAGCGAACCGGGCGTGGTCGTGGACCAGTTCGCGGTGATCGCGCCCTTGGTGTAGTACGTCGAGCCGGACAGGCTCGCGCCCGACAGCGAGGTGAGCTTAAGACCCTGCACCGGACCGGCCGCCCAGACGCGCACGGTCGGCAGCTGGGGGTAGAGCGAGTTGCCGGGGCACTCGGTGTTGTAGCCGTCGCGGTGACCGGAGATCCGGTTGAAGGTGTACGCGGT
Organism: Streptomyces sp. NPDC051987; assembly: GCF_040680735.1. Taxonomy (NCBI): domain Bacteria; kingdom Bacillati; phylum Actinomycetota; class Actinomycetes; order Kitasatosporales; family Streptomycetaceae; genus Streptomyces; species Streptomyces sp. NPDC051987. Next base: position 203,333 of record NZ_JBFAXI010000004.1, read on the forward strand.
ACCCGCGGTGAACGAGGTGCCGAAGTAGTTGGTCTGGGTCGCGCCCGCCGTGAGCTTGACGGTGCCGGCCGGGTCGGCGCCGTACTGGCCCAGCTTCCAGGCGGCGAGACGGGCGATCGAGGTCAGCGCCGCGTCCGTGGCACCGGCCGAGGTGTAGTCACCGAGGACGGCGACACCGGCCGACTCCCGGTTCCAGCCGTAGGTGTGCGCGCCGAGCACCGGCAGGCCGACCCCGCCCTTGCGGCCCTCGAAGATCGTGCCGCACTTGTCGACGAGGAAGTTGTAGCCGATGTCGTTCCAGTGCTCGGTCTGCGTGTGGTAGGCGTAGATGCTCCGGACGATCGCCGGGGATTCCTCGCACGTGTAGTCGTTGGCGCCGTCCGTGTGGTGGACGAAGACGGCCTTCACGTCCGCGTTGTAGTCCGACGGGTCCGGGCTCAGCGACTCGTCGGCGCCCCAGCCGGCCCGCGAGACGATCGGCGGTTCGGGCACCGTGGACGGGGGCGCGGTGGGTGTCGAGACCGACGGGCTCGGGGACGCGCTGCCCGTCGGGCCGGTGGACGCGGAGCTGCTCGGGGAGGCCGGGACCGACCCGGTCGGCGTCACGGACTCGCTGGGCGACGCGGAGTCCGCCGGGGAAGCCGGATCGCCGGGGCCGGTGGGGGCGCCGGAGTCGGTGGGTGACGCCGATTCGGCCGGGGAAGCGGCGCCGCCGGGCGATGCGGAGTCCGCCGGCGAGGCGCTGTCGCCCGGGGTGCCGTCCGCCACGAACGCGGCCGGTTCCGCCCGGGTCTCCGCGGTGGTCGCCACGCCGGGGTCGACCAGGTTCACCTGGAGCCCCTTCGGCAGGCCGGCGTCGGCGGAGCCCTTTCCGTGGCGGACCTGGACCTGCACGCCGTCGGAGGGACCCACCCAGAGCGGCTCGGACGCGCCGCGGGCGTCGGGGCCGGCCTCCGGGTCCTCCAGCGGGTCGGCCGCCTCCAGATCGTGCCAGGCGCTCCACTTGCCGCTCTCGACGCTCCGGGTGCGCACCTGGGCCGTACCGTGCAGCCGCTTCGCCGCACCCGTCCAGGAGACGCCGAGCAGCGAGAACTGCCGGGTGTGCGTGCGGGGCAGCTCCCGCGTGCCGTCCGCGGCGGCCTTCAGCCCCAGGTCGTAGACCTTCACCGGCCGCTTGGCCTGCACGCCGGTCCCGTGCCCGGACGGAACGGCGACCGCGTAGGTCACCACACCCCCGCCGCCCAGCACCACGGCCCCGAGCGTCAGCCACGCCCGCCGCCGCACGTTCAACGGTCTGTACGCACGCATTCCGCGTGGACTCACTCGTCCCCACCCCTAGAAAAGACCCTCGCTGTCATGTCTGGCACAACAGTCACACATGTCACGCTCAGATACAGCGCGTTCTCCTGACCGAACGTCACACACCAGCCACCGACGAGCGCTCGCGGGCTCCGCGGGGCGCGGATCGCGTCGCCGGACGAGGCCAAGGCGCACGCGCGGGAAAGCCCCTGCGGGCGCGCCGCGGTCTGCTGAGGGACGGCCGTCGGTGTCTGGCCGGACCGGTCGGCGGCCTGGGCCGGAACCGGGGCAACGGCCGGGGCCGCCACCCCCCACAGGAGAGGCCCCGGCCGTCGCGCGGTACGGACCGCGCGGCGGCCCGTACTCTGTTCAGCGCCATGACTGCGTTTTCTGTCACACCTCGGGGCGTCACGAGTCAGTTGCGCTTTGTGCAGACATGGACGCCGAGCGGTTTCAGGTCGTAACGTGCAGTTCGCGCCGGGCCGCGGGGGACGCATGACCACCGCAACGATCTGCGGTCCCGAACACCGCAACCATCAATCGAGGAAACACGACGGCGACGACCACGACCGCGCGAGCGGTGCCGGTTGAGGCGCACAGTAGGGAACACACGGGTGCTGGGGGACGACGCGGAGCTGACTGCCGCGGTGCGTGCGGCACAGGGCGGGGACGAGACCGCGTTCCGCATCGTCTATCGCGCGGTCCAGCCACGCCTGCTCGGATACGTCCGGACACTGGTCGGCGACCCGGACGCCGAGGACGTCGCCTCCGAGGCCTGGCTCCAGATCGCCCGCGACCTCGACCGGTTCAGCGGTGACGCGGACCGGTTCCGCGGCTGGGCCGCCCGGATCGCCCGCAACCGTGCCCTCGACCACATACGGATGCGCGGCCGCCGCCCCGCGATCGGCGGCGACGAGACCGAACTCACCGGCCGGCCCGCCGACTCGGACACCGCGGGTGAGGCCATCGAGGCGCTGACCACCGACTCCACCCTCTCCCTCATCGCCCGGCTGCCCCAGGACCAGGCCGAGGCCGTCGTCCTCCGGGTCGTCATGGGACTCGACGCCAAGACCGCCGCCGAGACCCTCGGCAAACGCGCCGGGGCCGTGCGGACGGCAGCCCACCGGGGGCTCAGGAGACTCGCGGAACTGCTGGGCGCCGACGCCGAGGCGACGGGCGTCCTCGACGCGCTCCCGCCCCAGCGAGAACCGGATACCCGTGCGGTGACGTCCGCCAGTGTGACGCATATGCGTTCGCGGACGCAGAAGGACATGTGATGGCCGACGAGCAGTACACGTGGCTGAACCGAGCGACGGCGGACCGTCTGCTGCGCGGTGAGTCGCTCGAAGCTGTCGACGCCTCCGCCCGTGACCAGGCAGAACGCCTCGCCGACGCGCTCGGCGCGCTCTCCGCGCAGGCCACGCCGGCCACCGCCGAACTCCCCGGTGAGGAAGCCGCGGTGGCTGCCTTCCGCAAAGCGCGCGAATCCGCCGAGGACGCCCGGACCGCCGAGGGCACGTGGCCCGGTGGGCGTGGGCGGGGCGCCGACGCGGGTCTCTTCCGCATCGGCGCCGGTGCCCGGTCGGCCAGGGCCCCCCGCTGGGGCCGCCCCGCACGGCTCGGCCTCGCCGCCGCGCTGGCCGCGGGCATGCTCGGCGGGGTCGCGGTGGCCGCCGGCACCGGGGTGCTGCCGACGCCGTTCGACGACAACCGTCCCGGCCCGGCCGCCTCCGTCTCGGCCGCCGGCACCCCGGCACGTCCGCCGGGTTCGCAGTCGCCCGAGTCCCTGCTCGGCGGCGAGACCGGCACGCCCACCGGCGGTGCCGGGTCCGGCGGCTCCGGGCAGCCCGCGCCCGATCCGTCCGGCGGGCCGGGGAACCGGGGCACCGCCATCCCCGGCACCCAGGCCGGCGGGTGGAGCGGCGCGCTCGGCTCCTGCCGCGCCGTGCGGGACGGCAAGCCGCTGGGCGCCCAGCGCAAGCACGCGCTGGAGGGCCTGGCGGGCGGCGCCGACCGGGTGAACACCTTCTGCAAGGCCGTCCTCGGCACCGGGCCGAACGGCAAGGACGGCGGCTTCGGAGACGACAAGGACGGCGACGGCAAGGGCTGGAGCCGCCGGAACGACGGCCACGGCGGCCGGGGTGACGGCAACGGCCGGGGCGGCGACGAGGGCCGGCCCGGCAAGGGCGGCGGCTCGGGCGGTGGCGGGGGCAACGACCACCACCAGGACGGCGCCGCCAGCCCCGAGCCGACCGGCTTCACCTCCCTGCTGCCGAACGGGTCCGTCTCGCCCAGCCCCACGTACAGCGCCCTGTGACCTTTGCGCACCGCTGTGACCTGCGGTTTTGAAAATCGCTGAACTTCCTTCCCGCAGGGTGTGACGTTTTCGGCGGCGCTGACGCAGTACTGAGTGAGCCGACTGGTCATCGGCCGTCGCACAGAGCCGGGGTTCCCCCCGTACCTGCGGCTCGTGCATCGGCGCGGGGGGGGCGCCGTGCCCCCCGGCCCCCCCCCCCCCCCCCCGCCCCTAGCGCAACACGCGGACACGACCCGGTGGGCCCGGGGGACCCGGGGCCACAAAACGCCGGAAGCCGCCC